>JALUJE010000212.1 GCA_027057185.1 Helicobacteraceae bacterium
GGGCATTACCGCAACACTAACATCAAATCGGGTAGAGACCTATACCAGCGAAGGTGTTATTGTCAAGGGTCTACTGCAGCCGCATACCTTCATATCATCCAAAAAATCCGATAAAAAAATACGTACGAAAACCTATACGTTTGATCACTCCAACAAAACCATTACATTAGATGTAGATACCACCCGATTCAAAACCAAACGATCTTTTGACATTAAACACATGAAAATTCTTGAAACCAAAAAGACCGTAGTCTCTCACAGCAGGCGTCCTTACGAGTTCTATGCCAAAGATGATGCCATCTCACTTTTCTTCAATACCCCGGACTATCTCAAAAATACGCCAAAATCTCAAAGCCAACAGGTGCATGCTATTGGGATTAATCATGATGATGGTGCCATTACTATTACCCTACCGAGTCAAAAGAAAGAACGGAAAATTCAAAAACAGTTACACATTCAAACATCTGATCGTGTCTATGCCATTGATGTTAGCAAAGATGTTCTAACAGAAGACGATGCCGCCGGTGAGCTGATTATTGCCATGGACAGTGACAACATGCCCACAACGGTTTTTATGGAAAACATTGCCCTTTTTGGCGATATTACAGCCAAAAGAACTTCTGAAAAAATCTTGCCGTAATGCTCTACTTTTATCTATTTTTAACGCATCTTCAACTATACTCCCTAAAAAAAATTACACTGGCAGTGCATTGAGATCATTTCAAAATCTTCTTATTTTACAGAACCTCTACCGACAACGGGCGTTAGGCTTCTCTTTTAGTGATCCGATTGCACTCAACCATAAAAACAGTACCGCCTTGCCCGATAACATCACTGCTTTAAATCAGAGTATTTCCGGATGTCACCTGTGCGATTTAAGCAAATCACGCCGACAAAGTATGTATGGTTACGGCAACAGCAACGCAGATATTATGATTGTTGATGCCTATGTTTCTCATAGTGAAAATGAACAAAATCACTACTATGTCGGTCGGTCGGGACATTCTTTGAAAAATATGGTTGAAAAGGTACTGCTTAAAGGCATTAACGAGGTCTATATGACACACGCGGTAAAATGTAAACCTTTAGACTCTAAAGAGCCATCTATATCGGAATTTGAGAGCTGTAAAGCCTATCTGTTTAAACAAATTGATCTGATTCAACCTAAAATTATTATTGCTCTGGGCGAAAAAGCCTACCGGCTTATTACCGGTGATACCACCCCATTTGAGCAAGTACGAGGAGAGCGGGTCAACTTTTCTACCTTTTCACTTGTTCCCATCTATCACCCAACATATTTATTGCGAAACCCTTCGTTAAAACGACAGACTTTGCATGATCTCAATAAAATAAAGAGTGCGCTATGAAACTAATGCTAATTCTACTTTTTCCGCTGCTAATCTATGCTCAAAGTAGTAAAATTTCAAATATTCCCCTACCAAGAGTCTATATTCAAAATCTTGATGTGTATCCGTGTGATAAATCCTGTATGGAGGAGATGCTCGAACACGGACAGATTTTTTCATTTTTGGCTCATGCTGATTATGCCGACATGGAAGATGATGCATTGACCCAAACAAAACTCATCTTTGCCTCATTACTGAATCTCGGTACTTCAGGTTTTGGTGGAGAGTTTAAAATTGCCATGCTGCTTCCGTATAAAAAAATTGGAAAATATTCTGCTTCAACTACCAACAGTGCCTTTGCCTATATGCTGAGTAAAAACAGTGCCTTTCAGATTAGGAGTTTTAAAATCGAGAGTGAAACCCCCGAAGATATTTATGGTGCGCTTGAACATATTACAGCAGAAGGCTTTAACTTTGTTATTGCACCTATGACGCTCACTGGAGCGCAAACGCTCATTGATATTCACCCCAATTTACATGTATATTTTCCTACTGTAAATATTCAAGATGTCAATGCGACGGCAAACAATTTTTATTTTGGTGGTATTGACTACAAAGCACAGACGGAGGCACTCTTTGAATATGCCAGCTCTCCACTCATTATTTTCCATAACAAATCCAGAGTCTCACAAAAACTTCGCAGTTATGATTTAGAGACGTACGCACAACTTCAGCTACCCAAAAAACGGCTAATTGAATTTGAGATTGAACAGCGTACATCCAATCTTTCCCATCTCTTAAAGAAAAACAGACGCCTCCAAGGAGGTACCGTGGTACTGAACACTCCCCTAATTAAAAGTTCCATGATCATGTCGCAGCTAACCCTACACGACTCCAATGTCTCAACCATTCTCTCAACACAGATTAACTATGATCCGCTAATTTTCTCTACAACACAGTACCGTGATAGAAAACATCTCTATATTGCCAACTCTATTGCCCAAAACAGCGCCGTTCTTGATGAGAGCAACCGTTTACTCGGAAATGACATTGGTTATGACTGGATTAACTACTCTACCTCCATAGGGGTCGATTTTTTCTATAATCTCATAACGGGGGAACCGCGGGAATACGCTCTTGGCATCATGAACAATCAGGTGCAGTACCCCATTGAAATTGTCAATCCCGGAATATCAAAGTTTGCAAATGTCTTAAGCGAGGAGCCCTTTTAGTAACGCTTTTTTGGCATCATCCAAGCGTCGTAACTTCCCCTCTTTGATATGTCAACCCTTTTTGGTACAAAGCACTAAGCGA
>JALUJE010000213.1 GCA_027057185.1 Helicobacteraceae bacterium
GAGACTGGGGTAGGGCGTAGAACTCACCGTCGTGTACACGTGAGGGAACGAGGTAGTCCCGTGCTCCTTCCGGAGTTGATTTAGTTAAAATAGGGGTTTCTACCTCTAAAAATCCTAACGTATCTAGCACATTTCTCGTTGCAATAGAGGCTTTAGAACGTAATTTAAATGTGTCGTAAGAGTCCTGAGAGCGTAAATCCAGATAGCGATACTTAAGTTTCGTCTCTTCACCGACATTTTTGTCACCAATAACAAAAGGCATGGGAGCACTGCGATTTTCAATAATGAGTTCGGAAACAACTATTTCAATCTCTCCGGTTTTTAAGCGCGGATTGATCAATCCCTCACCGCGTGCACGTACTTTTCCTTTGGCTATGAGTACAAATTCATCACGAACATCATTGGCGATTTTATGTGCCTGAACATTGTCTGCTGGGTCACAGGTGAGCTGAATAAGTCCGCTTTTATCACGCAGGTCAATAAAAATAATGCCGCCATGATCACGGTAGCTATTGGCCCAACCGCATAGCGTGACATCCTCTCCAATATGATTAAGAGTTAAATCGGTACAGTAATGACTTCTCAATTGGGAGTCCTCTTTGAATAAAATTTTCGCGATTATAGCGTAGCGATGCTTTTGCTTTTCTAATGTAGTAGCAATAACGGCAGGAGCAACCGTCATTTTTTAAAGAGGGTGACGGCTATAGAGATGATTTTTGTAAAAATACGCAGCACTTTGATAGTAGGTAATGGCACGAAACTCCTCGTCACTGTTTAACGGAAGCTCTTTGTATACTACATTATTTAAAGTTTGCTGTTCCACTGCATAGGTTTTAGACTGTTGATTTGGAAGCAGTACGGTTAACTCATTGTCCTTTACATAACCGAGTTGTTGATAGTTGCCGATAAATGCCCGTTCTTCAAAATCTTTAGAGAGTATATTGTTGCCGTAAAATATGCTGTCATAATTAAAGTTCAACAGTGCCATCAATGTTGGCATCAAATCAATTTGAGATGCCAGTTTATGAACCATTTTTGGTGTAATGATTTTTGGGGCATAGACAATGAGAGGAATTTTATATCGCCATAATGGAAGCGCATTTTTTCCGGCGCTGCCGCCGTTATGATCGGCGACAATAACAAAAATGGTTTCATCAAACCACGGTTTGCTTCGCGCATCTTCTAGAAATTTTCCAATGGCATAATCCGTGTACTTTACACCACCGTCACGACCGGTATGTGAAGGAATATCAATACGACCCTCCGGGTAGGTATAGGGTCGATGATTCGAAGTTGTCATAACGAAATTAAAAAAAGGCTGGTGGTTTTTATAGCTTTTATCGGACTCCTTGAGGGCTTTATCTAAAAGATCCTCATCGCACACTCCCCATACATTGGAAAAGTGTATTTCATCATCCTTAAAAGCGGTACGGTCGACGATACTAAAGCCGTTATGGGAAAAAAAGGAGTTCATATTGTCAAAATAGCCGTAACCCGCATAAATAAAGGTATTGTGATAGCCCTTATCCTGAAAAATAAAGCCGCTGGAGAACATATTATCATTATCGGGGCGTTTAACAATACTGCGCCCGGGAGTCGGAGGAATGCTCAGGGTGACGGCCTCCATTCCCCGGACAGTACGGGTTCCAGTAGCATATACATTGTCAAAAAAGAGGGCGTTTTGGCTAAGTGCATCCAGATGCGGTGTCAACCCTTTGGGATTTCCATAAATCCCCATATATTTTGCACTGAGGCTTTCGACCATAATCAGCATAATGTTGTAATGCTTTTCAGATCCATTTCCTAATATCTGTTTTCTGTGAGAAGCATTATATCCCTCCAAGGCATCAAGATGCTCCATCACCGTGTGAATATCTTTGGTTTTGTAAAATTCGGTATATTCCAAAGTGTTATGCCGAAATGCGCAGAAGAGGGCATAGAGTCCATTTTTTGCCAATTCATTGTGAAAGGTGTTATTTGAAATTTTACTCAGCCCCTGTTGGTCCAGCAATATAAAAGAAAGAAGCGGTACCAACAACAACATGCTACCTATAGTCACTCTACTCGCAATGGGAGTCTTGGAAGAAAATGCATGGTAAAACCACTTGGTTTGGGTCATGATAACATAAAATAGTACGATATTGATGAGCCCAATAATGCTTAGCAATAGTGCAATGGGGTAAGACTCTAAGATATTGTGAATAACTTCATGGGTATAGACCAGATAATCCACGGCAATAAAATTAAAACGTTTTCCAAACTCTTCCCAGAAAAACCACTCACTCACTCCATTAAAAAGAATAAGATAACTGATGAGAAATAGCAGACCATACATTGTACGTCGATGCCATGTAGCATGAAAGAGTTTTTCAGGCACGAGCATGAGATATATGATGAGAGGAACAAAATAATACCCCGCGGCGATCAGGTCATAAAAAGCACCGACAGCAAAGATTTGGATCAATGCGATGAAGGACAGATCAATGGTATTTATACTGCTTAGCAGTAAAACAAGTCGTGTACTGAAATTGACCCCTAGAAAGATAAGTAACATGATTCCTAAAAGTAAAAATCTATTGCGCATTGAGTCAAGACCTTTATATGAGACTGCTGTAAGAGCAACACTGTATAAAATAAATATGAAGCCA
>JALUJE010000214.1:0-4079 GCA_027057185.1 Helicobacteraceae bacterium
TCCTCACACTGCACAAATTAGCAAGTAAGGAGAAGTAGAATATGGCAAAAACTTACGCTACAGGACGTCGTAAAGCGTCCATTGCAAAAGTATGGTTAACTCCAGGTACGGGTAATATTACAGTCAATGGATTGTCACTAGATGCTTGGTTAGGCGGACTTGAAGCGAAAAAGCTTCGCGTGAAACAACCTCTGGCATTGACTAAGCAGAGTGAAAGTGTTGATATTGTGGCAACGACATTAGGCGGTGGCTTTGGTGGTCAGGCAGATGCTCTTCGTCACGGTATTTCTCGTGCTCTTGTTAAATACGACGAGTCGTTTCGGGCGATTTTGAAACCAGAAGGTATGATGACCCGTGACGCTCGTGTGGTTGAGCGTAAGAAACCCGGTAAACGCAAAGCGCGCCGTTCTCCTCAATTCTCTAAACGTTAATTACGTGCTATCTTCAGTACCTTGCGGTACTGGAACCCTTTTCGTAACGCTATTTCTGTTATAATCCCCTCTATGAAATTATTACTATTTTTATTATTGACATCGCATCTGTTCGCCGTAACGCTACATTTGAGCACGGCAAGCAATCCTGCCCGTCTTAACCCGATTTTAGCGACGGATGCCGGAAGCAGTGAAGTGGCGGGATTTATTTTTAGTGCGTTGGTAAAATATGATAAAGAGGGTAAAGAGATTATCGGTGATTTGGCATCGTCGTATCTCTTTGAGAACAATACCACCCTGATATTTCATTTGCGCAAAGATGTGCATTGGCATGATGGTCAGCCCTTTAGTGCAAAAGATGTTCTTTTTACCTACAATCTCATTAACGATTCACAGGTGATTTCACCCTATACCTCGACGTTTAAAGCAGTACAATCTGTAGAAGTGGTGAATCCGTATCAACTGAAAGTGACCTACAAGAAACCCTATTTTAAAGCACTAGAGATATGGATGATGGGAATTTTGCCCGAGCATATCTTAAAAGACGAACAAAATATCATGAACAGCAGCTTCAATACGCAGCCTATCGGTACGGGACCGTACCGGCTTACAAAGTTGGAGTTTTCCAAAAATATTGAACTGAGTGCTTTTGATGATTACTTTGAACATCGTCCCTATATTGATACAATCAGCTTTCATGTCATTGCCGATCCGATGACCCGATTTTTAATGCTTAAATCAGCACAGATCGATATTGGTGCTTTAGAGGCGATGCAGTTAGAACGTCAGTTGAACAGAACATTTCATCATCACTTTAACATTATTGAAGAGAATGCTTTAAGTTATACCTATTTGGGTTTTAATCTGCGACAGAAAAAATTTCAAGATCCGCGAGTGCGTAGAGCCCTTTCGTTGGCGCTGAACCGTCAAGAGCTGGTAGATATTTTATTTTTGGGTCATGCCGCTATTTGTCGCGGTCCCTTTTTACCGGGAGGACCTTCATTTAATCGTGAAGTACCGTTGCCCGAATTTAATCCAGAGCAGGCCAAAGCACTGTTACGCGAGGCAGGGTACGATGCCACCAATCCGCTGCGTTTTGAGATTGCGACATCGAATTCAAATTCCATTCGACCGTATGCGGCACAGATTATTCAGCATCAACTTAGAAACATTGGTGTCGAAGTAACATTGCGGGTGATGGAATGGCAGGCTTTTTTAAATATGGTGGTTTTCCCTCGTAAATTTGACACAGTGCTATTGGGCTGGGCACTCTCCTTGTCACCTGATCCGTATTTATTATGGCACTCTGAGAGTGATAAAACCGGAGGCTTTAATTTTATCGGCTATCACAATGCCGAAGTAGATGCGCTTATTGAGAGAATGGAAGGGATGGTTGAACGTAACAAGCTCTTCAAAATACAGCGCAAGATTTTTGCCAAGATTGTTGCAGATGACCCCTACCTTTTTCTGTTTATTCCCAACAGTATTACCGCCGTAAACAGAAAAATTACCAATATCGAACCGACGATCAGCGGGATTTGGCATAACTATATTGATTGGAAAAAAGAGTGATTATTTTATTTGATTTAGACGGTACGTTAATTGATTCGACCGAAGCGATACTGGAGAGTTTTCACAACTCGTTTGCCATACATCGCCATCGTGCGCCTTCTGATGATGTCATTACCCGACTCATCGGGCATCCGTTGGAGGTAATGTATCGTGAACTGGGTGTAGAAGAAGCAGTAGTATGGGATTATGTTGCAACTTACAAAGAACAGTATCGCCATATTTTTAAAGAGAAAACCCTGTTGCTTGAGCATGCCGTCGAAGCCGTACGTCTGGCACATGAGCACGCACGACTGGGTGTGGTGACCACTAAAACGGGAGCCTATTCTCGTGAGCTTTTAGAACATTTTAAAATAATGCACTATTTCGAACTGCTTATTGGTCGTGAAGATGTGGTACATCCCAAACCACATGCCGAGCCCATTGAAAAAGCACTGGCATTTTTTACATGTAGTACAGAACGGTGCTGGATGATCGGAGACACACGACTCGATTTGGAATCAGCAAAGAATGCCAACATCAACGGCATTGGAGTTTTGAGTGGGTATGATAATAAGGAGCAATTATTAACATGTTCTGATGTTATAAAAAAGGATGTGTTAGAGGCAGTAAAATATATTGTAAAAAAGTGATATTTTGACGCACTTTTTTGACCTTTTGTATATATAAATACGAGTCAAGCTACATTTAAGAGCAAGTTTCATAGAATACTAGGACATTTAGAGTTAAAAAAAGATTTAACTTTTTTTAATATTCTACAAGTAACTTTTAAAGATGAGGGAGAACCCATGCTTGAAATCAGATGGCACAGCCGTGCTGGGCAAGGCGCCGTTACCGGAGCGAAAGGTCTGGCTTCTGTTGTAGCTGAAACGGGAAAAGAGGTACAAGCCTTTGCATTCTATGGATCGGCAAAACGCGGTGCTTCGATGACAGCGTACAATCGAGTTGATGATAAGCCCATATTAAATCATGAAAAATATATGAAGCCGGATTATGTCTTTATTCTTGACCCTGCTTTGGCATTTACAGATGATTTTACGGCAAATAGTAAAGAGAGTACGAAGTACATTATTACAACGCATTTAAGCAAAGCAGAACTCATGGCAGAGATTCCGGAGATTCAGGCTATGGAAGATCGTGTATTTGTATTGGACTGTTTTGCCATTGCACTCGATACTATCGGTAGGGCAATCCCCAATACGCCAATGCTCGGAGCATTTATTAAAGTAAGCGGTATGTTTGAAGTGGCTGAGTTTCAGGAGTCGATGAGATCGGTATTGGGAAAACTATCACAAAAAATTATTGATGCAAATATGGTGGCAATAGAACGCGCCTATAACGAAGTAAACTAAAGGGCCTGTAATGAGTAAAAGTATTAAAGATATGGGATGGGACGAACTAGTTCAAGGGGCAGCGCTCTTTTCGTTTGAAGGTGACGTGGACTATGAGATGTCTCAAGTACAACCTGAAGATAGAAACTATGCAGAGACCAACTCGCGTAATGCGTATGTGGGTGACTGGAGAGTTGAAAAGCCGGTATTTAACAAAGATTTCTGCATTGACTGTCAATTTTGTTGGATTTACTGCCCAGACACTTCAATTATTGCGCGCGATAAAAAGATGATTGGTGTCGATATGGATCACTGTAAAGGGTGCGGAATCTGTGTTGAGGTATGTCCGACCAATCCAAAATCACTATTGATGTTTAATGAAAATACCGACAATGAAGAAGCCCTAACACAGTGGCCTGAAAAAAGTGAAGAGAAGGGTGAATAATGAATAGTAAAGTAATGGATCTTAAAAAGATTGAGGTATGGGATGGCAATATGGCAGCGTCTCAGGCTTTCAGACAAGCGGATGTCGATGTCGTAGCTGCGTACCCGATTACACCCTCAACGCCGGTAGTAGAAAACTATGCTACATTTGAAGCCAATGGGTATATTGACGGTGAATTTGTTATGGTAGAATCCGAACATGCGGCAATGTCGGCATGTGTCGGTGCTGCAGCAGCAGGCGGTCGTGTGGCAACGGCGACCTCGTCACAGGGGTTTGCTTTGATGGTTGAAGTGCTTTACCAGG
>JALUJE010000214.1:4089-8546 GCA_027057185.1 Helicobacteraceae bacterium
GTATTGGCACAGGTTAACCGTGCTTTGGCGGCACCGCTGAACGTCAATGGTGACCACTCCGATATGTACCTTGGACGTGACAGTGGCTGGATCAATGTTTCGACGTTTTCTCCGCAGGAAGTCTATGATTTAACGCTCTGTGCTTTTAAAATTGCCGAGCATCTGGACGTTCGTTTACCGGTCAATATTAATCAAGACGGATTTATGTCTTCCCATACTGCACAAAATATCCGTACGTTAGATGACAAAGCCGCATGCGATTTTATAGGGCCTTACAAAGCGGTCAATGCTATGCTTGATTTTTCCAAGCCGGTAACCCACGGTGTTCAGACCGAAGAAGATTGGCACTTTGAACACAAAGCCAAACAGCACGATGCGATGATGCGCTCACGCAAAGTGATTGATGAGGTCTTTGCAGAGTTTAAAGCACTGACCGGTCGTGAATATAAAGCGGTCGAGTCGTACGGTATGGAAGATGCCGAAGTGGCCATAGTGGCTTTCGGTACCACATATGAAACGGCAAAAATTGTTGTAGACAATCTAAAAAGCGAGGGCATTAAAGCCGGCATTATCTCCCCGAGAATCTTTCGACCGTTTCCGTTAGAAGATATTGCCGCGCAGTTACAAAATGTCAAGGCAATTGCCTGTATGGATCGGAGTGCTCCCGGCGGTACGGTAGGAGCACTGTACAATGAAATTGCCGGTGCTTTGTACAATTCACCGGCGCGCCCGGTTCTTAGCAATGTTATCTACGGTCTTGGCGGCCGGGATATGACAGTGAGTGTATTGACACAGATCTATAAAGATTTAGTTAAAGAGGCTAAGTCGGGTAAACTGAACGGAACAATTCAACGATTTGTTGGCGTTAGAGGCCCTGAATTAAATTATTATAATGCATAAGGAGTAGAAAATGAGCGGAAATAAAGTAATTAAAAATTTAAAATCATTTTCAACTGCAGCAGAACGTTTTGAAGGGTCACATGTTTTATGTCCGGGATGTGCTCACTCGATTATTGTTCGTGAGGTTTTAAATGCGACGAATGACAACCTGGTTGTCTCAGCGTCAACAGGATGTTTGGAAGTATGTACTGCAATTTACCCTCATACGTCGTGGGATTGTTCGTGGATTCATATTGGTTTTGAAAATAGTTCTACAGCGGTAGCCGGTGCCGAGGCTATGAATAAGGCGTTACGTAAAAAAGGACGTATCGGAGCCGATGTTCCAGAGCCGAAGTTTGTAGCATTTGGTGGTGATGGTGCTACCTTTGATATTGGGTTTCAGTGGCTCTCAGGCTGTTTTGAACGTGGTCATGACATGATGTATATCTGTTTGGACAATGAAGTCTATGCCAATACCGGCGGTCAACGTTCCAGTGCAACTCCAATTGGTGCCAGTGCCACCACTAGCCCAGCAGGTAGTACCAGCTATGGTGAAAAGCAGAACAAAAAAGATATTGTTCAGATCATGGCGGCACACGGTGCACCGTATGTGGCACAGGTTGCCCCCAATAAGTGGAAAGATATGATTAAAAAAATCCACAGAGGGTTTGACACCAAAGGTCCGGTCTACATCAATGCCATGAGTGCGTGTACTACCGAATGGAAATTTGCACCGCATGAGACTATTGAAGTGTCTGACCTGGCAACAGATTCGTTGGTATTCCCACTTTATGAAATTATTGATGGTACGGAGTTAAATATTACGTATCGTCCAAAAAATATTGTACCGGTACGTGATTATCTTGGGGCGCAGCCACGCTTTAAGCACCTCTTTAAGCCAGAATATGAGTATCTCATCAAAGAGTGGCAAGAACGCGTTGATGCCTACTGGGAATATCTACAACGTCGCGAAGAAGCACGAGTATAACTACTCGGCGCTTTAGCGCTTTCCTCTAAAACTTACCTCAAAACGATTACTTCCGTTCGCAGGGACTGCTATTGTAAAACTGACGAGATTTCCTTTTTTAACCGTATAGGGCGCGGTGGTGTCAATGCTGTTTTTCTTCTGATTCGGAAACGGTATACGTAGCTCAACCTCTTTGTCATGATTACTGCTGTTGGTAATGCTGTAGCGCAGACTGGCTTGAAAGTAGCGCTTGTCATCGTCACGCTGTAGAATGGTTTCACTGACTTTAAGATCAAAGTTATCGCCTAGCCTTAGGTCGAGCGGTCGCTTTTTGGCCAGTGGCGGCATATGGGTCTCTCCTAAAAGAATCGTGTGATTATTAGATCGGGTATAGGTACGCACTACTCCGGTAGGAAGGGGCACGTTTACACCATCAATATGAATATACTGATTGACGCTGTGTTCTCGTTCACCGTGAAGATAGGCGGGGTTTGATAGGGTAACATCGTAACGGCGATTTACATGTAAATTTTGTATGTCAATAAATTTTATTTGCGTCTTTTCATTATTTGCCAGAGTCACCGGAAAGGGAATACTGTAAAAGTGATACCCTTCATGTGCGACATGTGTGACCGCCGGATTGGCGGCGGTTTCATTGGCCATCATGGCTTTAAAGCGGGGCTGTGCATGGGTAATACGGTTAATATTACCGGCGAGAACATGCAGCTTGGTATTGTTAAATGCTTTTCCCGAACGGTTATCAATGGTAATCCAGCCGCTAAGATTGGCATCGTCATTACCTAAGTTGAGAATATAGTCACTCTTCCAGCTAATGTTGCCAATGAGGTAATCCAGACTCATCGTGGCATTGAGTGTTTTGGTTGTCTCAATATTCCAGACCAGTGAAGGTTTGGTCATCAGTTCACCGGGAATGGCGCTAAAGAGTACCTGAGCACTGGGCACACTCATGATTTCCCCTTGGGATGTGGAGACCATACACAACTCACCTTCATGCGAGAGTAGCGTGGCTGTGATGGTCTCAAAGGTTTCGGGGCGTTGCAAGACTTTGACTTTGACTGTTTTGCCAATATGGGCTTCAAGCAGTTTGGAGCGGGTGAGTTTATCGTATCGGAACTGTTGGGAGTTGAGAACAATGCCTGAAGGAAAGGCGACATTGACCGAATCGGTCTCAATGGTGTTGGCGACGCCTGTGTAGACAATCTGTTTGTCGCCTGAATTGACATGTAAATGGCGTGACTCGTGTACCAGTGCAACAGCACCGTTGTAGACAATGAGAGCACTCTGAAGCGGCTGTGTGTCCAATGTGGCACCAAAAGTAGTCGTTACCAGTAGAAAAGATGAGATAACGCTTAAAGAAACGGGTTTCATTTTAAACTCCTTATGAGATATGCTACACTATCAATAAAAATAGAGGGTAACCATGCCGTTGTTAGATAGTTTTACCGTAGATCATACCATTATGCCTGCTCCGGCGGTGCGCCGTGCCAAAGACATGACAACACCGTGCGGTGATGCCATTACCGTATTTGATTTGCGGTTTTGCAAGCCCAATGAAGAGATGATGGGGGAGAAGGCAATACATACATTAGAGCATCTGTTTGCCGGTTTTATGCGTGAACATCTCAATTCGGAGCATACCGAGATTATTGACATTTCGCCTATGGGGTGTCGCACAGGATTTTATATGAGTGTGATGGGTACACCCGATGAAGAGGAGGTGGTGCGTGCCTGGGAAGCGTCCATGAAAGATGTGCTTGAGGTACACGATCAAGAGGATATTCCCGAGCTCAATGTCTACCAGTGCGGCAGTTATAAAATGCATTCTTTAGATGAGGCAAAAGCCGTGGCTCAAACGGTGTTGCGGCGTGATATTGACATTATGGACAATGATGCACTGAAGCTCGATATGTCACTGGTAGGAGCGTAAATGTTTATTTTATTACCGATGGATTCAGATAACACGCAAGAGGGTAGACTGGTTCCTTTGAATGATGTTAAAAAATGGGCGCTCATTGAATTTGATGCGGGTGAAGTGGTTGAAATATGCTATTTTGACACTCGCGAAGAGATTGATGCCCCTGTAGAGATGGTTATTGTGGTCAGTGACAATGAGTATGTCTGGCCGTTTATTGAACATCAGATTATTGTTCTGGTGGCACATACACAACGTTCTATTGATGAGGTGATGGAGTCGTTTATTTTCAAAGAACTGCACGAGCTGGCATATTGAGATGCAACAGTTTTTAGAGCTTTTCAACCCTTACCCCGGGAATCAGTTTTTGTTGCTAACGTCGCACTGTGACAACATGGCACCCGCACTTGCCGAGATGTTGGAGGCGGTAGAAGGTACACTAAACCTCTACTGTTTTCCCGGGACACATGAATCTGTAGACGCTCCAAATATGCAGCATCATAATGTTGCCGACTTTAACACACTGCCGCGTGCACTGCCTCGAAGCAACGATATGGTGATTTTGCATGATGTTTATGCTCAGCACGAAACCCCCGAACGGCTCATGAAAATGGTTTACAGTACGTTGGCAAATACCGGTGATGTTATTATAATGCAGCAGCGCGGCAGCATGGATGT
>JALUJE010000215.1:0-5000 GCA_027057185.1 Helicobacteraceae bacterium
TTTCAGACTTGCCGGAAGTATCTCGTATTTACTCGCAATCTCATTAAGTGTCTTTTCTCCCTCAAGCAGTTCCAGCACCACTTTGGTCTTGAACTCCGGAGTGTATGTTTTTCGTCTCTTGCTCATTCTCGTCCTCTCTCCTTTTTCGCTCTATGTTACATAATCTCTGTTTAGTTTGTGGTCTTTTTTTGTGGGGACATTATATGGATCTGGCGCAGACATATATTATACCGACAAAATACACTAGTAAGTGAGTATATCATTCTCATTTTCACCTGTCAAACGAATTGCCATAACCTGTTAATCGATATATGCTACAATATATCCATGAAATATCAAAGCATCACTACATTGGTACTACTGTTCGCTCTGAGTTTCTCGGTAGTGCATGAGTATGCTTTTGCTTTGTATGACAGCGAGCACTGCACCATAACGGAGTATGTACATGAGCTCTCGGCTCCCACATCACACGGTGACATTTGCGATATTCATTTTGAGTACCACCAGTCATTTTTGCTATCAAAAAACACACCGGTGCCCCTTTTTGAGTACCTCGCTTTGGTACAAAGAACCGGTAATGAATCATACAGTGTTCACATCCCCACCAGCCTGTTTAAACCCCCTATTGCCTAAATAACTTCTCTTCACCCCTATAACCATATTTTATTTAGGAACCCTATATGATGAAAAAAATATCACTCATTGTTTTTGTGGCATCATCCCTTTATGCGCAAAGTTTTGACACCTTCTTAAACAGTGCTATCCATAATAGTCCTTACCTCAAGTCTTCGCACTTGGGGGTGACACAGGCAACATTGCAAGGCGAAATATTAACACGCTATAGCAACCCGGAACTCTCACTCGAATATGCACGATTTCAGGAAGATTCCAGCAGTGACAATAACGGTTTTTCCATTGACATAACGCAACCGCTGAGACTTTGGGGCATCAATCGTGACAAGCGTAATTTAGCAACAGAACAAGTACACACCGAACGCTCACGCTATACCTTGAGCAAAGCACAGTTTATTCGTGACCTCTCTTTAGAGTACACCCTCTATGCCCGCCTCAAGAAACAGCTTGAACTGGGCAATGAAGAATTACGTATTGCACAACATATTTTTGATATTTCGCAACAACGCTATCTCGCCGGTACGGTCTCACACGGCGTCATGCTTCAAGCACAGGTTGACTACGAAATGGTTGCCGTTAAAATCGAGACTTTGCATCTCAATGCTTTAGAACAATATTATGCACTGTTGCGACATGCGGGCATGACCGAAGAGACACCACTTGAGTATACCCATAACTTTACTGTATCTTCTGAAACACACAATACAAACCACCCGGAACTTCGCTACTTACAGCATCAAAGCAAACAGGCGCAGGCTGCCGCTGAGGTCAATACTCACGCTATAGAATGGACAACACTCCATGCCGGCTATGACCGTGAACCCGGTCAAGATATTGTACGTATGGGAGCGTCAATACCTTTGGCACTGTTCAACACCCGTTCACAAGAGCGTCAAGTAGCACTCCTTGAAGCCGAAAGATCAACCCTTTTAGCTCAAAACTCCCAAGCTAAACTCACGATTGAACATAGACGTCTGCAACAACAGCGCCACCTGCTCTTACGACTCAAAGAACAGCATAACAAGACGCTGAAGACACAAACAACACTTTTAAGTATGTTTGAAGATGCTTATAAAATAGCACGTATTAATCTACTGGAACTCCAAAATATCAAAAATCGTCTGATTATGACAAAAGAACATCTCATCCAGACCGAAACGGCATTGCATCAAAATGCTATTTACACAAACTATATTGCAGGAGCATATAATGACTAAACTATTCTTTCTTTGTGCCGTAACACTCTGTCTTTATGCGGTTGAAATACCTATTAAACACGCTGAAAAACGGGCATTTGGAACCTCGGTAACACTCAACTCTCAGATTGTACAGCTCTCCAATGCCAAACAATCCATTATGTCGTTGGTCGGCGGGCATATTGAACACTATTATGTCAAAGCCGGTCAACGGGTTGCCAAGGGTGACAAAATTGTTCTGATCGAGTCGATTGTCGTCTCGAAAATGACTGCAGAATATATTGCCAACAAAAAACAGTTTCAAGCACAAGAACAAAACTATCGCGCCACAAAAAAGCTTTACGACAAGGGCATGACATCCATGCAGGAACTCAATGCACAAAGTATGAAAAAAAATGCACTACTGGCAAGACTCAATGCCCTTGCATCGCAGCTCAAAACCCTTGAAATCAATACCAAAAATCTCTCAGAAGCAACAGCCAATTTCACCCTGTATGCACACAGTGACGGCGTGGTTTCTGAAATACTGCAACCGGTTCATTCCAGCATTAAAGAAGATACACCCATCATCTCTTTAGTCAAAGAACAGGCATTTTATCTCAAATCATTTCTTCCACTTGAGTATGCCTCCAAAGTACATATTGGACAAAAAATCGTACTCCGACACAATGGTCGCAATATCATCTCTCATGTCACTCAAATTTTACCCAAAGTCGATAGTGCCACCCAGCGCATTGTGCTACTTTCCAATATTGAAGAAGCCACGCAAAATCTTTACATCAATGCCTATGTCCCAGCAACACTCTATTTCAACGCCACGAAATCATATGTTGCCGTAGAAAAATCGGCACTCTCTTTTTTCCAAAATGAGTGGGTTGTATTTATGCCGACCGAAGCATCCCATGATGAGCACGAAGAAGATGATCACGGCACTCACGATGACCATGAAGATCATAGCGGACACGATCATGAAGACCACACCGGACATGACCATGATACTGCTCATGAAGAACATACCAAAAACGCTCATGATGACCATGAAGAACACCAAGATGACGCAATACCCTATACGCTAAGAGTAGTAGAGATCATTACCGAAGATGAAAGTTTTGTAGCACTCAAAGGACTTCGTGAAGGTGAAGCCTATGTAAGTGACAAGAGTTACTATGTCAAGTCGATGCTGCTAAAGTCATCGCTTGGCGGACACGGTCATTAGGAGCAGATGATGTTATCTACTCTCATTGACCTCTCACTCAGGTACAAACTTCTGGTTATCGCACTTTTTATGGCAGTCATGGCACTAGGATTTCGCGCCTATGAAAATATTCCCATTGATGCCTTTCCCGACATTACTCCCAAACAGGTTGTCATCTATACCGAGAGTCCGGGAAACTCGGCAGAAGATATTGAAAAGCTCATTACCTATCCACTGGAATCCGCTATTTCAGGCATGGCAGGCGTTAAACAGATTCTCTCCAACTCCTTTTTTGGTCTCTCATACGTCTCAGTATTTTTCGAAGACGATATGGACATCTATTTTTTACGACAGCTCATGAGCGAACGGCTGGCAAGTGTCGATATTCCGCAAGGGTGGGGGAAACCCACACTCGGTCCCAATACTACCGGATTGGGTCAAGTGTTTTGGTATGAGATTAAAGACCGTACCGGCACCTACTCGCTCCGTGATATTCGACAGATGCAAGACTATATTGTTACCCCGCTGTTTAAAAGTGTCAGCGGTGTTGAAGAGGTCATCAGCTGGGGCGGCTATGAAAAACAGTACAATGTTCTCATTGACACTTCCAAACTTCAAAATATCGGTATTACCTATGAAGACATTGTCCATGCATTGCAGCGAAGCAACAAAGCCGCGGGCGGACAGTATTTGGAGTTTAACAAAGAACAGTACCTCATCCGTGGTGCAGGACTCTATAAAAGCCTGGATGACATTCGTCATACCGTCATTAAATCCGCTAACGGACACGCAGTAACAATACAGGATATCGCTACTGTAGAATCGGGTTCAGCACCACGATTTGGTGCGGTAAGTATTGACGGCAAAGAAGCAGTTATGGGAATGGTACTGCAACGTACCGCAACCAATGCCGCCAAAGTAGTCGAAGCGATCAAAGCCAAAATTGAAACGGTCAATACGGCACTTCCTGAAGGGGTCAGTATTCACACAATCTATGATCGCACAGAGATTACACATAAAGCAGTCAATACCATGAGTAATGCACTGTTGACAGGAGTCATTTTAGTGACGTTCGTACTCTTTTTGTTTCTATTTGAGTTACGTTCGGCATTTATTGTCATCATCTCCTTGCCTGTATCGCTACTGATTGCTTTTTTACTCATGGATTATTACGGTATTAGTGCCAACCTCATGAGTCTGAGCGGACTTGCCATTGCGGTAGGAATGATTGTCGATGGTACCATTGTCGTCGTCGAAAACTGTTTTAGAAAGCTTCATGACGAGCCAAATACACCGAAACTACAGCTCATTGCCGAATCAACCAAAGAGGTAGCAACCCCCGTGACCTTTGCCGTACTTATTATTGCCGCGGTTTTCATACCGCTGCTGAGTCTTGATGGACTTGCCGGAAAACTCTACACACCGATGGCAATGAATATTGTTTTTGTCATGTTGGGTTCGTTGACCGTAGCACTCATTTTGGTGCCGGTATTGGCATTTTTGCTGCTAAAGCCCACCAAATCCAGTGACAACGTCATTATGCGGGCTCTAAAAAACGGATATGCTCCTCTTTTAATGTTTGCACTCGGTCATGCCAAAAGTTTACTCATTGCCGTCACACTTCTATTTTTTGGATTGGTATATCTACTGGCAATTCAGGGCAGAGAGTTTATGCCAAGCCTCAACGAAGAGTCTATTATGTACCGGGTTATCGCCATTCCCGGAACAGCTCTGACACAATCCCTACAGACCGCAAGTGCTATTGAAACATATTTGCTCAAACACTACCCCGATGACGTGGCTTCCGTACTCTCCATGGCAGGACGCAGTGAAAAAGGTGAAACCGCTCAGGCAAACTACATGGAAGTATTGCTGACGCTAAAACCGGGCATTGCCGATTTGCCGGCACTGACCCACCGTATGAATGAAGATCTCGAACGCACGTTTACTCATGTTGCTTTTGTACCGACACAACC
>JALUJE010000215.1:5010-8511 GCA_027057185.1 Helicobacteraceae bacterium
GAATTGAAGAACTTCTTGAAGGGGTCAAAGCAGAACTTGCCATTAAAATTTACGGTAATGACCAAAAAGTTCTGGACACTATATCTAAAGCCATTCAAAAAAATATTGCCTCGGTTGAAGGACTCGAACGTATGGAAGTCGAAACCCAATTGGGTCAGGCACAAATTAACATTACACCAAACTATCTCTCCTTAGCCCGTTACGGCATCAGTGTTGCCGAAGTGATGCAGATCATTCGCAACGGCATCGGCGAAGAGCCTGTCAGTGAAAAAATCGAAGGTGTCAAACGTTTTGGTATTGTCGCAAAGGTCAAACATGCCAAAGAGAATATTGATGCCATCAAAAATATGACGCTGCGAACTCAAGAGGGTGCTATTGTCGCCCTACATCAGCTGTGTGACATTACAATTGAACAGGGGGCATCCTTTATTAAGCGACAAAATCTGAGCCGTTACATGGTACTCTCCATGGAAGTTGAAGGAAGAGATGTCGCCTCATTTGTTCAAGAAGCCGATACCATCATCAAAAAAAATATCGATATGCCGACAGGCTACTACATCGGCTGGGCGGGTGACTTTAAAAATATGCAAGAAGCTACAGAAAAACTGCTAATCATTATTCCCGTCACGCTGATACTGGTGATTTTATTGCTCTACACAGCATTTAACTCTCTCTCCAAAGCAATGCTCATTTTAATCAATGTGCCCTTTGGTCTTATTGGCGGTATTATTGCTTTGGTACTCAGTGGTATTTACCTCTCGGTTTCAGCCATCATCGGCTTTCTGGCAATTTTTGCCATTGCCATACTCAACGGTATTGTTCTGGTCAGCTTTATTGATGAACTGCGTATAAAATATCCTCATGTCGCCTTGAGAGATCTACTTAAAAATGCCGCGCTGTTACGGCTGCGTCCGGTATTGATGACCGCTTTTACCACACTGTTTGGTATTTTGCCACTGCTCTATGCTACCGGGGTAGGCAGTGAAATACAATACCCGCTTTCTGTGGTGATTACCGGAGGGATTGTCAGTTCAACACTGCTTACTCTTCTCATTTTACCTTCAACCTACTTGCTTTTTTATCAAAATCAGCATATAGTAGAAGAGCAAACTACTGATCTATCACGGAAAAAAAATGCATTGTAATTATAAAGGATCCTTATGAGTGATTGTTGTGACAGTGGTGCCTGTAGTACGATTAGAGTCGATCAAGACAGTACAACGATTGCTGCTAAAGCCTATCTAAAACCGGCTGTCGGTCTGCTCTTTCTATTGTGCGGCATTGGACTGGACTTTTTTGATAGTGTCTGGTTTACCCCCACAGTAGCACTGTTATACTTTGGTGCCATCTATGTCATTGTCGGTAACGAGGTTCTACTCAAAGCCAAAACGCTAGCATTCCAGGGAAATATCTACAATGAATTTATCCTCATGAGTGTAGCTACGTTGGGAGCATTTGCCATCGGATCATACGCCGAGGGTGTAGCAGTCATGCTCTTTTACATTATTGGTGAACTCTTTCAAGAGAGTGCACTCAACCGAGCGAAACAGTCCATTAAAGCACTATTGAGTATTCAGGTCGAAACGGTATCTGTCATCACTTCAGACGGTAATGTTATGGTCAAACATCCTCGTGATGTGACACCCAACACCCTCATTCGGGTCAATGCCGGTGAAAAAGTAGCACTTGATGGTATACTCTCCTCATCGGTTGCCTCACTCAACACGGCGGCACTGACCGGTGAGTCCAAACCCGATACAAAACACGAGGGAGAACCTGTCTATGCAGGTTCCATTAATCTAGATCGCCCCATAGAACTTCGGGTTACTGCAGCATATAATGACACGAAACTCTCCAAAATCTTACAGCTTGTTCAAGAAGCCGTTGAGAAAAAAGCTAAAACCGAACTACTCATTAGTCGCCTAGCAAAGGTCTATACTCCTATTGTGTTTTGGCTTGCCGTAGCATTGGTGATTGTACCGTTTCCTGTTTTGGGTGCGGCGTACGTCTTTGCCGACTGGTTTGAACGGGCGTTAATTTTTTTGGTCATCTCCTGTCCTTGCGCTCTGGTCATCTCCATTCCTTTAGGATACTTTGGAGGTATTGGCGCAGCATCGCATCACGGTATTTTATTTAAGGGCTCCAATTATCTCGATGTTATTACACAAGTCGATACCGTGGTAATGGATAAAACCGGAACCCTCACACAAGGCGTTTTTGAAGTACATGATGTGATGGTAAGCCACGGAATCACACGTGAAATGCTTTTAAATCTGGTAGCTGCTTTGGAGTCACATTCGAGTCACCCCGTAGCAAAAGCGATTGCTTCTTATGCTCCGAGCCGTTTACAGGCTGTTGATGTCGAAGAAATTTCCGGACACGGTATGCGGGGTATCGTTGATGGTACCGAAGTACTCGCAGGCAATACCAAACTGTTAGAACAATTTAATATTGACTATGATACTACCCATCTCACCAATGATAAAACCGTCATTCTCATTGCGTTTGACGGACGTTATGCCGGTGCCATTACTATTGCCGACACCATCAAAGATGATGCAGTTTACGCCGTAGAAGCACTACATAACATGCCCAATATTCACAAAATCATCATGCTTTCGGGTGACAAACAGAGTGTTGTTCAGAGTGTTGCAAAAACCGTAGGTATTGATCAGGCCATAGGCGAGCTTCTGCCTGAAGAAAAGTTTCACTTTGTCGAACAACTCAAAGAACAGAATCGCACCATTGCCTTTGTCGGTGACGGTATTAACGATGCCCCTGTTATTACACTAAGTGATGTCGGTATTGCCATGGGAGGTCTGGGAAGTGATGCTGCCATTGAGACTGCCGATGTTGTTATCCAAACTGACCAACCCTCAAAAATTGCCACAGCCATTGAGATCGGCGAAGCGACCAAAAAAATCATTTGGCAAAATATTGCTCTGGCTTTTGGTGTAAAAATTGCCGTCTTAATTGCCGGTGCTTTTGGTATGGCAACCATGTGGGAAGCAGTCATTGCCGATGTTGGTGTTGCCATCGTCGCCA
Organism: Helicobacteraceae bacterium; assembly: GCA_027057185.1. Taxonomy (GTDB): domain Bacteria; phylum Campylobacterota; class Campylobacteria; order Campylobacterales; family Sulfurimonadaceae; genus QNZR01. The sequence continues at coordinate 8,056 of JALUJE010000215.1, forward strand.
TTATGAACTCGGCACGGATTGGAAAAATGCGTTTTTCTTAATGTCTATGAATTAAGAGCTGTCCTATAAGTGTGAGTTAGTGTTGGCTTTTGGAATTTACATGTAAAAACTGTTCAGGCATACATGTATTTCTTAACACGCCAACAGGCTCATACGTTGACGTTCCTACCCGAAACTAAAATCATTTTCATTACGAATCTGCTGTTTCAAGGAAAAAATCGGAACATACTCAATACGAACCACTTCATACTCCTTAACACCTCCAGGCAGGACAATGCGAAATTCATCCGACTCCATTTTTCCCAGCATGGCACGAGCTAGCGGTGCATGAACGGAAATGAGACCGTTTTCACTCTCACTTTCTAACACACCACAAATTGTGTAACGTAACGTTTCATCATTGTCACCATCACACAATGTTACCGTAGAACCGAAACAGACATGAGAGTGATCAAG
>JALUJE010000216.1 GCA_027057185.1 Helicobacteraceae bacterium
CATAATCATCAATGATGACACAATTCTCATAAATACTCAGCAGATCAAAACGCTTTTTTATGCCTTTATAACACAGCAAACTCTTCCGCACGTCATCAACACTCATACTCTGTAGTGCCGTTAAAATTGCCAGTGCGGCATCAAGTGCAATATGTTCACCAAAGCCCCACACTTCAAATGTACCGTAATGCTGCAGATCAAATCGCGTATGCGGTTCATTGTCCCGTAAAATATACTCGATATTTTGAATGTCTTTACTGGGGTAGAGCCGTATTGCCTCAAAATCAATGGTTGCTAAAAAAGGGTCTTCGGCATTGATGACACGAAACGGTGCCTTATGAATAAATTCGCGATAAGAACCAAAAAATAGGGCTTCATCATAGTTATAATATTCCATATGCTCAGGTTCGGCATTGGTTACAATAGCGCAGTAGGGATTGGCATTGAGAAAACTGCCGTCACTCTCATCGGCTTCAAAGATGAGCACATCACTTTCATGACAATAACGTACGTTGGAGCCAAAGGCTTTAGCCTCTGCCCCAATAATGGCCGAACCGTGCATAATGGAGGACAAAATTGCCGAGGTAGTACTCTTCCCATGTGCACCCGCGACTGCATACACCTTGGAGTCGTGTAAAATTTCCAACAGTGCTTCGCGTCGTGGAATCACCTTGATTCCTCTGGATTTCGCTTCAACCACTTCGGCATTATCTTCTTTAATAATAGCCGAATGAATTACACATTCAGGATTGGTAATATTAGAAGCCTGTTGCGGAATACTCACACGTAAACCTTCATCTTCAAGTTTTCGTGTAATAACGGACTCTTTAATATCAGAACCGCTCACTTCATGCCCGCGATAGTGCATATATTTCGCCAAACCTGAAATACCGATGCCCCCAATGCCAATAAAATGATAATGCATCTACAACACCTTTTGAAATTGACTGATATAAAATGTACCATGTGCCTGTGTCGCACTCACATCGGCAATTGTCTCAAGAAACGTATCCAGTGAGATCTCCTGCTGCGCCGCTTTCATATGCTGCATCATCGCTGCTGAAAACTCTGTACTGTTACTAATTCCTGAAAGTACTTCAAACAATGCAGCCGCATCATGCAGTTTCTTCGCACTGTAGTGCTCCACAGCATACTCATACAGTGCACGAATGGTAGCAACATCCTGCACCTCGCCAAAATCCATCTTCCGAGGAGCTGAGAGAACATCGGTAAGGCGTTCTAAAGCCAAATCCAAAATATTGGCATAATAGGCATGAAGCGTTTTCTCGTCAAAGTGATCGTGGGCTTCTTGCTCCAATACAAACAGTGCCGCAATATCACCTTCAGTCTGTGCCTGTAGTATTTTCTCTTTTAATGCTTCACTCACGATAGTGCATCCTTAATGCGATATAGTGCATCTTTCGTACGCACCTCATTTTCAACCAGTGCAATACGAATATAACCTTGCCCCGGGTTATAGCCCTTAGTATCATTACGTGCCAAAAATTCCCCCGGCAATACTTTCAGATGATACTCCCGGTACAATTTACATGTAAATGCTATGGCGTCTTCTACCTTTAGCCAGATATAAAACGTGGCATCCGACACTTCAACGCCCAGAATCTCTTGTGCCAATGCAAAATTTTTTCTATAAATATCTCGAAACACCCTCACATGTGCCTCATCGCTCCATGCAGCCATGGCAGCCTCTTGAAGCGGTAACGGCGACGCACACCCCACATAGGTACGATACGCCAAATAGCGCTGTAAAATCTTGGCATCGCCTGCAATAAATCCTGAACGCAACCCCGGCGCCGACGAGCGTTTTGAGACAGAGTTGATCACTAAGACATTGTTAAAATCCCTGTTTCCGACATGTAGTGATGCTTCCAGCAGTGAAGGCGGTGGTGCCTCTGTATATATCTCGCTGTAACATTCGTCATTGAGCAAAATAAAATTATGTTTTTGTGCTAATAAAACCCATGCTCCCAACTCCTCTACACTTAATGTCGATGCCGTAGGATTGTTGGGAAAATTTAAAATTACCAGATGACATGTCGCCAGCACGGCTTCATCAATATCCGGTTTAAACCCATTCTCCGCCGTCAAATGAAGCAAACGTATGGAGGCACGCGACGCAATAGCGGCACCTTCGTAAATTTGATAGAATGGATTGGTAAATGCCATCACCGGTTCTTTAATGTCAAACAGTAAAAACTGCGGCAGATTAAACAGAACCTCACGAGTTCCAAATGTCGGTAGTAGTTCCTCATCATTTAATGATACGTTAAAACGTCTCTGCACAAATGCACACATTGATGTTTTTAATGCAACAGCACCCGATGTTTTAGGATACTTTTTCAATAAGTCAGCATGGCGGCACAATTGCTTCTGAATAAAATCGGGAGTCTCAAATTGAGGCTCGCCAATGGTGAGGGTCAGCGGTTCATAGCGGTTATTGGGAGTAATACTGCTCAATAAATCAGTTAGTTTTTCAAAGGGGTACGGTTCAAATGTCATAATATCTTTTACACAGTAATTTATCCCTCTTATTATATCAAAATCTTTACAAACAATAAATC
>JALUJE010000217.1 GCA_027057185.1 Helicobacteraceae bacterium
GCTCGATGATGAAGTAGCCACCTTAAGCCAAGTGCGCGACAGTGCTCAAGCAGCCTACAAGTTCAGTACTCAAACCGACAGTACTATCGGTGAGATGGAAACGATTATGCGTTCTTTTAAAACCACCTTGCTTGCCGCAGCCAATGAAACAAATGCTCCTGAGAGTTATTATGCACTTGCTGCTGAGCTTGAGGGAATGAAAACCAACTTAATGAGTCTTGCCAATACTTCGATTGACGGCAAGTATCTTTTTTCCGGAACCAATACGGGTGTCAAACCCATTGATGCCGATGGCAACTACAAGGGAAATGCTGGTGACATGAATGCATTTTTCGGTAATGGTGTGCAGCAAAAATACAATATTACAGGAGAAGATCTTTTTTTTGGTGAAGAGGGCAATATACGACGAGAAGTGAGTACTAATATCAGGCTTACCAATCCGACAACATCACAAGCTATAACGGCAAATGACACGATACAAGATTTGATGGACGGAAATAGCGGGGTGCAAAACTTCTATATACGCGGAACGCAGAGTGACGGCAGTGCATTTAAAGAAGTTATTACCCTCAACGATACCGATACGGTAAATGATTTGCTTACGGGGATCTCTAATGCTTACGGAAATCGAGTCGATGTGAACATGCGCAACGGTTATATTGCCATTACTGACAACGTAACGGGATCGAGTAAAATAGATTTTCATATTATTGGCAATACCGGGGCTACGGCTACCGATATCGATACGCTCGGCGGTAGCATTAAGGCGTTTAATAAGAGTGCTTTAAATCCTGCTGCTACGGCAACCGGTGTTGAAGCCGCTGTTTATGACCGAACCATGTTTACACAAGAGGGTGCAACGGTAACGTCCAATGTGCCTCACATTGTCTCAGCTGATAACACGGTCGCTGTCGATGAAACCAGATTGGCCGATGTATTCTCCAACCTCTCTTCGACACTGCATCTTGAGGGAAATCGCATTGATGGCACTCTCTTTAACATTGACATTGCTTTTGGTTCTCCGGCAACCGTAAGCGGCGATTATAATTATAATGTTGCTGATGGAGCCGGAACGAATACCGACGGAGCCGATATGACCTATCGACAACTACTTGATGTCATAAATATGGCAGTAAACAGCGCCGTTCCCGTAGGAAATGATGCCGGTTATCGTGCTGCCGTTGAAGCTGCCAATGCCAATTCTGAGGTAAATCTAACGACAGACGGGCGGATTGAATTGGTAGATAAAAATAATATTGTAACGCAGGCAAACTTGGCCATCTATGACAATAATAGCGATGACTTTACCAATACCAACGGCAGCATGGCAACCTTCAATACTAACAATGCTCTGAGTATCCGTGATCCGAAAACCGATTTTTTCAGTGTGATTGACGAGGCAATTTTTGCGGTAAAAGAGGCGCGTGGTCACCCTGACGGTAATGCGGACAATCCACGAAATAACGGTATTTCCAATGCCTTAACCATGCTCGATGATCTGTTAGATCATACCGTGCGTATGCAGACCCAATCGGGCGCACATTCCAATACCCTGACCAATGCGCAAGAACGAACTGAAATGCTGCTTATCAGTACCAAGACGCTGCGTTCAGAAGTCATCGATACCGATGTGGCAGAAGCCTACTTACGTTTGGAGCAATTAAGCTTAAATCAACAGGCCACACTCTCGACCGTTTCAAAAATATCGAAGCTCTCTTTAGTGAATTATCTTTAAAAAATTTGCAAAAAAACTCCGGTTTGTGGAGCTTTTTTGATATACTCTTATTTATTTTTAATATCACTTTTTCAAAGGAAATATCATTTTACGTGATACACTCTTTATTATAACGATGGGGCTACTTTTATATCTGGGAGTTGCTACCATTCTTTCAGATGCTGAGCTTATTGGAAGTTTTGGTTCTTTGGTGGCGTCTTACAATCATCAGATTTTTGGTGCACTTTCGTATGTTTACTTGCTGATTTTAATTATTCCCTTGTACTATTTTTATCGTCATCCTGTCGTAAGTAGCAGAGGTATTGAGCTTATTGTTGCCTATGCGCTGTTGTTTTTTTCGTTACTGATTTTTCAGGCAATGGTGAGTGACGATGAACTTCGGGGCAGTTTTGGCGGTAATTTTGTGGATATGCTTTCACCCTATATTGGGCTATTCGGGGTCTGGGTTGTCTGGCTGATGACACTCTCTTTGTCTATTATTCTTATTGTTGACAAAGGTGTCGAAGAGCTGTTGCAGCCGATTAAAACATTTATATTAAATCAAGAAGAGACCCCAGAGCGTATTGAACCGACGCCGGTGCGTATGAATAAAGTAGCACCGACAAAGAAACAAGCAGATACTGATGTGACGCCGCCGCTTCTAAGTGTTGACACCCAAGCAACGATGAAAGATGAGTCTGCTTCAGATGATGCGATTGCCGTAATAGCGGAGGAATCCTCCGTAGCATTGCCGTCGCAACACAGCTCAGAATCTAAACCGACCATTGTGACTCTGGCAAAAAAGGTTAAAGAGGGAAAGCATGCCGTGGTTGTCGAAGAGCTTGAAGAGAATAAAAA
>JALUJE010000218.1 GCA_027057185.1 Helicobacteraceae bacterium
ACACTTCGAAACGGTTTAACACTGTTGCGTGAACGCATCGCACAAGAACATCTTGACATACAAGTTGAAATTGCTTCAGAATATTATTTGGACGATCATTTAATGAATCTCATCGCCCAATTTGATATTTTAACTTTTGGTAGCCATTACCTTCTTTTTGAAATGTCATATATCAATCATCCTGTCAATCTGGAAGCGATGATTGAAGTCATGATAGAAGCAGGCTATACTCCAGTTTTAGCCCATCCCGAACGTTATGTCTATATGTCGAAAAACTTTTCAAAATATCAAAAGCTCAAAGCATTAGGCGTCTTATTTCAGCTCAATATGAATTCCATTACAGGCTACTACTCTGAAGAAGTAAAACAGCTGGCACATCGTTTGATCGATGCCGGAATGATAGATTTTATTGGTAGTGACGTCCACCATATGCGCCACATGCAAAGCATTGAAAAAGTAATGCAGACTCAAGATTTTCGCAATATTTTTCAGAACAACACCATCTTAAATAATACGCTCTAGGAATATTCCAACGGCACTGTCAAGGTCGTGTTATCGGGGATATCGTGACACACGACAACATTGGCACCAATGACAACATTATTGCCAATAGAAACATTTCCAATAATTTTAGCCCCAGGATAGATATAGCAATTGTCACCTATTGTTGGTGCACCAAACGTGTTGGCGTCGGGAAACATATCCTCATCTATCGTTACTTGATGAAAAATGGTACAGTTCTCTCCAACTTTAACTCCTTTTGCAATAACAATCTGTTTCATGCCCCTAGGAAATACTGGAGGTGTCTCAAAGGAAGATTCAAAAGCAATGGCACTCCCATGCTCAAACTGATAATAATGGTATAAAAACCTAAAAAACTTTGCCTGTACACCGCGGCTTTTCATACATCGGTCTTTGAGTCTCCAGATCGTTCCAAAGGGCTTAATGACTATTCTGGACAACATATTCTCATTCCTTCTTGCACAACGTCAGCACCAGATTTCCGTATGGCTTCAATATCTAGGGATTGTTTGCACATCACACGCTTGCCCCGTGAAGTCTTTTCAATATTGTCTACCTGTTTCACTTTAAAGTCAATACCATCACGTACCAACTGATGCATTCCTTCCTTCACTTTAGCTACATCTACCTGCGTACCTTCTACCAAGACCGTTACTTTTCCAAAATCTTTTTGAATATACTGAATGGCATCCATACTTTCTAGTGGCAAATACTGACCGCCACACATGGTCGTAATGGAGACGAGTCTTCCATCATCTGTAACCAAAAAATCTTGTGTTCGTCCCTCGATATTGCCAACATATTTGGCAATATCACTCTGCTTATAATATTCAATTCTATCCACAACACTATCTGTGGTTTTATAATTAATAAAAGGCATCACAAAATTATCAAAGGTCGTGGTAATCAATTCACCATCCACGACTCTGTTTAAACCATAAGAGTTACAAAAGTGATACCCGTCCGTATTGATTCTATAAGCAATTGCATTACGCTCCGTGTGTCCATAATGTGTTAAGATATCCACACCAAAAAAACTGGAAATGGCTTCGAGCTCATCCGGATAGACGGTTTCCGATGCTAAAATGACTCCTTTAATGTTCATATCACTAACACCATATAGCTTGGACTGTTTCATAAAACTAAGCACTGCACTGGGATATCCAAACAAAAATTTTGGCTGAAACTCCAGTGCCTTTTGATACATCAACGGAAACTTGTCGGAATTCATATAGTTATTGGACAACAATAGATAATTATCTATAGGTTCACGCTCCCAATAAATATTTTTTTCAGGTATCGAAATCTCCCTGCCCTTTAGCAAGAGCGTTTTATCTCGATAGCGATATCCTATTTTTGAAAAGATGTAGTTATTATACGCTTTCTCTTTAGCTCTACTAGAACTGGGCAAAAAGTATTTGGTTGGTGTCGAGAGCGAGCCTCCGGAGTAGTACGCCACCGGCTTCTCGAAGACGTTGCTCACCATTGCATCAATATTTTTACGAATATCCTGCTTGGTCAGCAGGGGAAACAGTGCAATATCGTCCAATGATTTATATTGTGTGGCAGAGACTCCATGCACTCTGAAGCGTTCCTCATAGTACGGGATATGCTCTTGGGCAAACAATAACGTCTCAAGCGTTTTGTTGTATTGAAAATCTAATTGGAACTGCTCATCTGCTGTTTCAAATCTCTCAAGTACCTTCTGATGTATAGCATAATTGCTTCCAAAACGCCACGAGAGCGGCAGATTGCCATACACACTGCCCAAAAATGTTTTTAACGGCTGAGGAAAACTATAGTAAACACTTCTATACTGATGCAACAGTGTTTCAAATGTCATGTACGACATCCTTCTTTTAGGTTACCGTCCTTATTATACTCTGTAACATCTTAGTTGCTAATAATTTTCTATCAAAATGACGGGCAAGGTTATCACATCCTTTTACATAACGCTGATATAGTACGCTGTTATTTTTAAGCATCATGACTTTTGCAATAAAATCCACTGCATTTTCAGGTTCAAAACAGACACCCGCATCATAAG
>JALUJE010000219.1 GCA_027057185.1 Helicobacteraceae bacterium
TCGTAATTGGGGTCTCTTCCAAAGACAATATCAAAATACGCACTCTGAATATTTCTGGTTATAAGACCGCGACTGCCGTTTCCAATTTCCCGTGCATCAATCAGACGAATCGGAGTAATTTCTGCGGCGGTTCCGGTTAAAAAAGCCTCATCGGCAACATAAATCTCTTCACGGGTAATGCGGCGGCGAACCACCTCATACCCCATATTTTTTGCCATTTCAATAACCGTCTTTTGTGTAATAGAGGCTAAAGAGTTGTCATTTGGCGGGGAGATGAGTACTCCATCTTTGACCATAAAAAAGCAGGCACCGCTAGCTTCGGCAACGTAACCCTGATCATCAAGCAACAGCGCCTCATCATACCCGCAGTCAATGGCTTCATACTTTGCCATTTGCGAGTTGAGGTAGTTTGCCGTGGCTTTGGCCTTACCCATGTTTGAGGTATTTGCAGGTCGGGTCATGGAGGCAATTTTCAGTTTAATGCCTTTTTCCATACCTTCATCACCCAAATAGGCGCCCCATTCCCATGCGGCAATTGCCGTCTCTACCGGGGCATCTTTGTGGTATACGCCCATAGCACCGTACCCCAAAAAGGCAAAGGGACGTAGATAGACGTTATCTCCGGTAAAGTTGTTTTTGGCAATCAGCTCTATTTGCGCCGCATTGAGCTCTTTGACAGAGTAGGGAATGTTGATGAGTGTCATCTTTGCCGATTCAATGAGTCGCGATGTGTGGTCATTGAGGCGAAAAATGGCATATCCCCGAGCAGTTTTATAGGCTTTTGTTCCTTCAATAACACCGTTGCCATAATGCAGGGTGTGGGAGAGAACATGCGTCTGTGCTTGAGCCCATGGCTTTAAGGCACCATTCATCCAAATATATTTGGCTTCATTCATTCAGTACTCCAAAATTTTTTTACATGTAAAAAAGTGAGATATTTTATCGAAGATGAGGTTTAAAAATGATTAGGAAACAGAAAATACATGTAAATTTTACATTACATGTATTTTAGAGACACTAACGCTGTTGGCTGGGTGTGTTGATGAGCCAGATGGAGAAAATGTCGAGATAGTCCCAAAATGACTGGATATACTCCTCATTAATGCCTTCATCGCTGAGAGCAAGAAGCAATTGGGCATAAAGTTCTAGCCAGCGTCTACGACTTGTCTCGTCAATGCGAAAGGGTGCGTGACGACCAACCATGCGCGGTTCGCCGCGCGTTTGATTGAAGTAGTCTGGACCCCCACAGATCTGAATGAGAAAATCGGCAGCATGCTGTTTGGCGGCATTGAAGTCGTCATCATCATGAATGGGAAAGAGGAAGCCGATATCGCTGAGGCGTATTAGGTCATAATGTTCATCGACCAGTTTGCGAAAACGCGCTTCACCGACTTGATAGAAAAAACCGGGATGGGGTTTGGTAACGGGCGGGCGAACACCAAGTGTTCCGGGTGTAATGGCTAAATTCATCTCAACCTCGTTTTGTTTTTCACCATTCTAGAGTGATGAAGATAAAAAGTGGTTTAAGGCAAATCGCTATACAATAAGTAAAAAGGTTGTTTCGCGTGAATGTGTCTCCCGATTTCTCACCGCCCATGCGTGTTATGGCTCCGTATTTTATTATTGCGAGTTTCTCATATCTTATGGCAACGGTGTTACTGTTTTTCCTAAATATTGACGTTTCCCTGCGTAGCATGCAGTGGGTAGGGTGGGCACACCTCTACTTACTGGGGTTTGTGATGATGAGCATTTTTGCCGCCATGGCACAGCTAGGACCGGTGGTGGTTGAAGCCAATCACCGGTTTTTGGGTTTTTTTCATCTGATTTGGATGGCACTGTCCATAGGACTGCTGTTGATGCTATTAGGGTTTTACATAACTCCGTTGTGGCTCCCTTTTGGAGGCATACTAGTACTGCTCTCCATGGTGCTGTTTGCCGTAGATTTTTGGTTGACCTTACGGCAAGGAAGACGCCATACGAGTGTGACAGCATCTATGAAAGCGAGCAATTTCTTTCTTCTCTTTGGTGTGGTGAGCGGTTTCGTAATGGCTCTGGCGTACCGTGGCGCAGACATTGCTGTTGCACCGTGGTACCACACACATGTATTTTCTCTGATCGGAGGTTTTGTCCTCATGCTCATTATGGGGATTTCTACCGTTCTGATTCCCATGTTCGGTGCATCAAAGCGAGTGAGCGATAATGATTTTTCCTGGAGTTTTTACACCATGCTAAGCGGTGTCGTATTGATGATGACGGGTTCCCTCTTTGAGCTGGAGGCATTGCGCACAATTGCACTGCTGCTTATGATGCTTTCAGTAGCGCATTACGGCTATCAATTTGTTAGCATGTTAGTATCACGCGCACGTGTTGAGCATGATGTCTGGGCATACTCAATGTACGTCGCCGTTGTATCATTAACACTGGCATGGTTCTTTTTTGCACTCTATTTTTTAGGTATTTCTGAACTGTTACGACCGGGGTTGTGGCTGCTTCTGGTAGGTTTTATAGGCTTTATGATTTTTGGAAATTTTTATAAAATTCTTCCTTTTCTGGTCTGGTTTGAGCGCTATGCCCCTTTGGTGGAAGCTCAGCCGGTTCCCATGCTGCACGAACTCATCAATCGACGAATGGCAGTTGTGCAGCTGGTATGTAGTACTCTGGGGTTGATTATGACGACATTGGCATTGCTCATACGCAATGCACTGCTGTTCGAGATGGGTAGTGCGGTATTGGTTGTAGGAGCACTGTTTATGCTAACGCAGGTGATCCGTGTGATTCGACAGTAGTTTAAATTTACATGTAAATTATACCGTGTTGACACAAAATATGGCTGTGATGCTAACATATCGTTAATTATGAGGCGCTATTATTTTTTCACAAATACATGTTTTAATGTTACAAAAGGATCATCATTATGAAAACCAGAACAGTACCGTCCATAGTCTGGCTATTTAGTCTGCTACTGCTTCTTAGCAGCACGCTTTTTGGCGCCAGTAAGTACGAGGAGCGAGTCGTCATTCCAAAATACAATCCGAACGATCCGACACACGTCCTCATTACCCCAAATAACGGCAAATGGAATCGCTATGTGCTCAATGACCCCAATAAAAAACACTTTTATGTAAGACCGGGGAAATACCATACAAGAGTTAACCTCACCGCGAGTGGGACAAAAAACAGCAGACGAACCATGAGTTTGTATAATGGCAATAATATCCATCCTGCTTCGTTACCTTTGCATCAAGTTGCCGATATTCGTTTGAATTTAATGGGAGCGGATTACTGGATATTAGACAGATTGTCTAATATTAATGATACAAAGAGACCCTCTTTTTTTCTTCATAACGGGGCAACCCATAATATTATCAATAGACTGTATGTAAAAGATTACTATGACGCTATCATTATTACTAACTTATCGCATAATAACACCATTCAAAACTCTTATTTTGATCACATGACGCACGCAGGACGAAAAAATGATAATGTGGCTATAGCCGTGTATTCAGACAAACATGTTAAGGGAAGAATTTTTAATACGCATATAATCAATAATGATATACGAAACGCTAATGATGGTATTCAACTGGTGATTCGAAGTGTTGGTGATGATAATGATTACCAAGGAACCGTCATCGATAATAATAATATATGGTTTGATGGGGACGCCTATACGAATGGTGATTATGCCGTTAATGGCTATAACCAGAAGGGTCAGTATATGGTAGGAGAAAATGCGATAGACTTAAAAGCGGGATCCTATAATCCATCCAATCCAATTAAGATTACCAATAATAGAATGTGGGGATATTTACAGCGTGATAAAACTGTTGGCGGTAGTTTTTCAACAGATCAGGGAAAAATTGTCAGCGTACATTATGGTATTAGAAACGTCAAATTTAACAGCAACATTCTTTTTAACTCACAAGTTGCTTTTGCTGTTGGAGAGGCTATAGATTGGGAGGTCAAAAATAATATCATTGCCAATATGAATACGATCAATCCCTTGGACTCCACAACATATGCGGCATATTTTTATAAATCTCGGTCGGTAAAGATTGAAAATAATATTTTTAAAAATATTCCTCAAAATTCTGTCTCTGATGGCTATCTTTTTCGATTTGATGCTAAAACAAAAAATAGTACTTTTAGAAAAAATATGATTATCAGTGCTAAAGGGACTTCACCGAACTATGGAAATGTTATGGGAGAGAACTATTTGTACCAATCAAAAGTTAACTATAGCGGTAAGAATATTAATATGAAACGTACCGATGTAGAGACTATGGAAGATTTTGTCTTTTTATATGAAAGGTTTACTTCCAAGCCTAAAAAGCAGGTGCTTAAAGGTGTTTTAGTACCTAAAAATAGCAAATATTATGGTAAAGCAGGTAGTAGTATCGGTACCGATACAACACTCTATGAAGACGCTGAAGACGGCAAGATTAATGGATGGGATGTTTATGACAATAAACCGGCAGGCGCTACAATTTCCAATTTCTATGATGCTCAAAAACGAAGCTATGTTATTGAACTGGATGGTGCCAAAGGAAAAAATGGATATCGATTTGACTTTAGCAAAGTTAACAGTACACTGAAAGCCAATACGATTAATGCGATTACATGGAGCATGAAGTTTAATGAAGCATTTGCTGTTTATGTGGGTGTGCAAACGACCAAAGGCTTTCGATACCTTCATTATAGCGCCAGCGATAAAAGCGATGGAAAGCGAGGAGCCTATATTCACAACGGTCTAGGGAAAAAGGCAAGAAACGGTACATGGAAAACCTTTACACGTGATCTGCAAGCAGACCTGAGACGCTTTGAACCGGGTAATAAGGTGACGTTAGTCAAAACATTTTTGGTGCGTGGCAGTGGCAAGATTGATGACATTAAAATGAGTAATCGATTTTAATAGAGATTCAAATAATTTCGTTTCTAAAAGAACCGGTTTGTTGCAAATTTGTGTGGAGTCTAGGAAACTTTTGCTAGAATTGCACAAAGGAGCAAGTTATGGATGCAAAAATATTATTTGGTTCAACCGAAGCGGTGAACGAAAGTTTTAGCGAACGTGTGAACCCTTATAGCGGTGAGGTTGTCAGTCGTGCTCCGGTATGTAGTGCCGATGATGCCCTCAATGCGTTACGTATTGCCAAAGAAGCGGCGCCTCGTTGCAAGCAATCAACTCTGGTGCAGCGTTGTGACTGGTTGCTCGATGTGGCGCAGCGGCTCAACAGCAACCGAGAGGCAATGGCCCGAACCATTACCGATGAAGTGGGAAAACCCATTGCTTTTTCACGTATTGAGGTCGATCGTTGTATTGAGACCGTACGGCTCTCTGCTGAGACCATGCGTACGATGCATGGAGAAACCATCAATACCGATGCCATGCCCAGCGGACGTAAGAGCATGGCCTTTTTTCGTCGGGAGCCCGCCGGTGTTGTGGTTGCCATTACCCCGTTTAATTTTCCTCTCAATCTGGTGGCACATAAACTGGCTCCGGCTCTAGTTGCAGGTAATGCTGTAGTGCTCAAGCCCACTCCTGAAGCCCCGCTGACGGCATACAAATTTGCAAAACTTTTTATTGAGAGTGAATATGCCATACCCGATGCCCTAAGCGTCGTGTACGGTGATGCTGACGTCGGGTCGGCACTTATTGGTAGTGATATTCCACGGGTTATCAGTTTCACCGGTTCGGTACCGGTGGGTGAGATTATTACCAAAAGTGCAGGCATAAAAAAAGTTAGTCTGGAGCTTGGCGGTAATGCTGCCACGTTTGTAGAGCGCAGTGCCGACCTTTCCTATGCGGCGAAACGGTGTGCTTTGGGTGCTTTTGTCAATTCAGGACAGGTTTGTATCTCTTTGCAGCGTATTTATGTAGATGCGGCAATTTACGATGATTTTGCCATGCTCATGGCAGAAGAGACACGTAAACTTGTCGTTGGTTCTCCTTATGATGATGCCACGTTTATGGGACCGCTTATTGACGATGATGCGGCATTACGTGCATTTTCATGGGTGCAAAGGGCCATAGATGAAGGAGCACGTCCACTCCTTGAACCACGTTGTGAAGGACGGATGTTCTACCCGTGTGTGATGGCGGATGTTACGGATGATATGACTATTGTCTGCGAAGAAGTTTTCGCTCCCATTGTGAGTCTGGTGAAAGTGGCATCTTTTGACGATGCCCTACCTCGCATGAATCATTCGCCCTACGGTCTGCAGTTCTCTGTCTTTACCAATGATTTACAACTGGCGCAACGCGCTATTGATGTACTTGATGCCGGCGGTATTGTCATTAACGATATGCCAACGTTGCGCTTTGACATTCAGCCTTACGGCGGTGTAAAGCTTAGTGGTGTCGGGCGGGAAGGTCCACAGTTTGCCATTGAAGAGATGACTGAAATTAAGTCGGTGGTTATCCTATGAAAGTAGCGGTCTCCGCCTGCTTGTGGGGAGAGCGTTGCCGTTATGACGGAACTGCCAGAGAGTATGAACGTGTCAAACAGCACCTTGAGGGGTGTGAGGTGGTGCTATTTTGCCCGGAAGCACCGGTATTGGGTACACCGCGTGAACGCATCTCCGTAGTACTTAAAGAAGGAGATGCCCCATGCGTTATTGGCGATGAGAGTGGACGTGATGTGACAGCATTGCTACAAGAACAGACGCGCCAACTCATAGAGACCCACCCTGATCTGGATGCTGCTATCTTAAAATCTAAATCACCCAGTTGCGGGATGGGTACCACGCCGATGGTTGATGGTAACGGAATCTTGGTGGGCTATGGTAACGGCATAGCGGCTACCATGTTACGAGAACATTACCCCGAGATTGATATTGTTGATGAGACCATGGTTTAAATTTTGATGCTATAGTAGCGTACAATAAAATCAATAAACAGGAATGAAAATGATCGAAGTAGGAACCCAAGCACCGGATTTTTGTCTGCCCAATCAGGATGATGTTGAGATCTGTCTACGGGATGTACGAGGTAGATGGATTGTCTTGTATTTTTATCCCAGAGACAATACTCCCGGATGTACCACCGAAGCGTGTGATTTTACCGAAGCTGAACCGGCATTTAGTGATCTAAATGCCGTCATTTTTGGTGTCAGTGCCGACAGTACGAAAAAACATCGAAATTTTATTGAGAAAAAATCTTTGGGTATTACACTTTTGAGCGATGAGAGCACGCAGATGATGCAGCAATACGGTGTGTGGCAGCTCAAAAAAAACTACGGACGCGAATATATGGGTATTGTCCGTACGACATACATCATTGACCCCGAGGGGAGTGTAGCGGCAGTGTGGGAGAAGGTACGGGTAAAAGATCATGTAGCCAGTGTCAAAGCACGGCTACAAGAATTGCAACAATAATATACATGTAAATTATTGCCCCTATTTATAAGGGGTATGTTTTTGGTGCGCGCCGCAAGAGCACCACGGCAATAAAGAACATTGCCACTATCATGAAGATACGTCCCCATTGACTCAGTGTCGGTACGGCTACAGGCTGTTTCTTAATCGGTACGTTATTGGTCATGACCTCCGGATCTCCGGGTTCAAGAACAAATGTTGCATACCATGGATTGGCACCACAGCTAAAGTCGCCTAGCTTGCCACTCAAACCGTTTTGTGAACTCCCAATGTAGTAAGGGTTTGGTTGTCCGGTCGGATCAAGTGCTCCTGTCTGTTCCGCACAATCAGTGTCAAGATCGTAGTGTGGCGGAATGGTAAAGTGCATCGTACACGTAGTGACGGCAGAAAGTCCGGGAATATACCATTGATATTCACCATCAGTGCCATCTTTGATAATGACGGGATTTTGTCCGTTATCACATGTGACGTCAATAGAACCGCCTGAAATAATGGTACCGTCATCGACATCATAAAAGTAGCCTTGCGGATCATAATCGAGATAATCGGGAATGCCGTCACCGTCATGATCGCCTGTCTCATCTACATCGGGAATGCCGTCACCGTCGCTGTCGGTATCGAGATAATTGGGAATACCGTCATGGTCTGCATCCAAGAGTTGTGTTGGAATCCCGGTACTGTCATCGCGACCGTCATGATTTTCATCGACGACCACACTCGGTGGTGTGACACGTTCACCGGTGTCGGGATCAATATATGGTGGTGCTTCGGTGGCGTCGGAGATTCCGTCACCGTCGCTGTCGTTGTCATACCCAAAATCGGCATCTAGTCTGTCCGATGCCGGTGGTAATATGAGTGTCATCGGTACATTTTGGGTCGTACTTGCCCAACTGCCTGAAGGCAGGGTACTTTCATTGACGCGAACAATATAATTCCCTTGGGGAAGATTGTTAAAGAGATAAGTACCGTCGGT
>JALUJE010000220.1 GCA_027057185.1 Helicobacteraceae bacterium
CCTCTATCTTGATCCCGAACGAACTCTTCGGCAGATCACGGATATGCCCCTTCGAGGCGATGACCGTATAATCCTTCCCCAGAAAGTTACCGATGGTTTTGGCTTTGGTTGGTGACTCGACTATGATTAGATTTTTCAAACTTTGGTTCCATTTAAACTATTTTTTTAAGTGGGTATTATAGCAGATTTTAATTAGGGGGATATTTCAAAGCACCCTTTTTGGCTCAAAAAAGAGGAGAAATCACGTATCAATTAAATATCTTTCATCAAAACCATAACCTCTTCAAATAATAACAAAAAGGTAAAAAATCACCCAAAAAGGGTTAAGTTTCTTTACTTCGGTACGATTTAGTTTCTGTAGTGGCAAGGATGCCATAAATCAACACCAAAAAGGATTTACTATGGGATTTAGAATCAACACAAACGTCGCGGCGATGAACGCGCATATGAACTCTCTGAACAACAACAGAGCACTCGACAAGTCACTGTCAGCACTGAGTACAGGTCTTCGCATCAACAAAGCGGCGGACGATGCTTCCGGTATGGCGATCGCCAACCAGCTGAAATCACAGGCAAACGGTCTCGGTCAGGCGATCAGAAACGCCAACGACGGTATCAACGTAGCGCAGACTGCTGACGGTGCGCTTGAAGAGTATACCAATATCATCAACACTGTCAGAACCAAAGCGATTCAGGCAGCATCTGATGGACAGAATGCAGATACGAGAAAAGCGATCCAAGCAGACATCGACAAGCTTCTGGAAGAGGCGAACAACATCGCATCTACAACATCGTTTAACGGGCAAAACCTGCTCGACGGCTCTTTCCAAAACAAAGAGTTCCATATCGGTGCATATTCTGAAGAGACTGTCGGTATCAACATTGCCAATACAAAAACAAATGCTATCGGTGTGCATGTAGACAAACAAGGTGCAACTGCTACGACTGCTGCACTTGCAACAGGTGATCTAACTATTACCGATAAAGATGGAAACGCGGTAACAGTAGGTGCAACTGCTTCAGGTGCTAATGCAGGACAAACAAATGATTCAGCCTGGGCAAAAGCAATCGCAATCAATGCAGTCAGTGATAAAACAGAAGTTACTGCAATCGCTACAAATGATATTACAGGTAACTCTGTAACCAGTGGTTCAATCAGTGCAGGAGCATTGACAGTCAACGGTATCGATATAGGTGCAGTAACGGTTCAAGCAAGTGATGCGGATAATGCACTTATGAATGCTATTAACGCTGTTAGCAACAAAACAGGTGTTATCGCTACCCATGATGGTGGTAAACTTGTTCTTACTGCAAATGACGGTAGAGACATTACAATTAGTGGTACCGGTACAGTGTCCAGTACAATAGGTTTAGGTGATAAAATAAATGTCGGAAAAATTACACTCGTTTCCGATCATGCAGTAGATCTTGGAGGTACTAGTTCAAAGATTGGTTTTGCATCAGGTGGTGAACATCTTTCAAAAGAGAGTGCACTCAGCACTATCGATGTGACTACAAGAGACGGTGCGGAAAAAGCGATCCGTACCACTGATGCAGCACTTAAACAGATTGATGCGATTCGTTCCGATATCGGTTCTGTACAAAACCAGCTTGAAAGTACGGTCAGGAACATATCCGTCACTCAGGTAAACGTCACTGCCGCCGAATCAACAATACGGGATGTCGACTTCGCCGCCGAAAGTGCGAACCTGCAAAAACGAAATATCCTCGCACAATCAGGTGTCTATGCGATGAGTCAGGCAAATGCCGCTCAGCAGAATGTTATGAGACTTCTCCAGTAGAAAAAATCTTTCGTAACACTCTTTTACGGGTGCAGTATTTCCTGCACCCGTTTATTATACATCTTTCACAATGGCATAGTTTATGCTTTTCCCTTTAGAAAAAGGGTACTTCATGGATATTTTTCAAAAGAATCTCGCTGCCTTACAACAGGTAAACCCCAGTCTCGCTACCGAGCTAAAAAAAATCCCCGGAAATCAGACATTTGAAGTCTTTGCGACAGATAGTTTTGCCAATGCAAATATCTTAGATACCAGGGATCACACGCCTTTATATCAGGCTCAACCTGTCATAGAGATCGAACAGAGACTCAAAAGCTTTGAAAAGTATAAGCTATACAATTCACTCTATTTCTACGGTATAGGAAACGGATATCTCTACCAAAAACTGCTTGAAAATCCTTTTTTAAAAACACTTTACGTATTTGAACCTGAATTGGAACTAATCTATATTGCATTGAACCTAACCGATCTATCCAAAGATATCAAAACCAGCAGAGTGAAAATTGTACATACAGTTGATTTCGATTCCAGTAAATTTATGTTGATTGTCAACAGTATCGATCAGGCATTTTTCAAGGCATATGAGCTACATATCCATACGCCTTTTTATGATAAATATATTGACGATATCACTCATGTAAATAAGTCTATTACCAAGGTTTATTCCTACTACGTCAATGCAACAGGTAACGACGCGACAGATGAGCTACTGGGACTCGATCACTT
>JALUJE010000221.1:0-7536 GCA_027057185.1 Helicobacteraceae bacterium
AGTTTTGTATCTATGTTGTAATCAAAATCTCCCTTTAGAATAGATTTTGTTGAATCTTGTATTTTTTCAAGTATTTCAAGATAAGGGGTTAGGAAATAATTTACTATTAATATAATTAAAATTAAATCCGTAATGTTCTCTATTGACCAGATCGTTGGCTTCAAAATAACTGGATTTCTCTTTAAAATACCCCGATGTCAACTGACCTTTGGAAACTTTCGTATCGACAAAACGCAAGGTAGCATAAAGACCGACACCACGCCGTGTACGAATTTGAGGTGAGAGTTCAAGATCCCAATGATGATCTGTCGCAATATAAATGGGCTGCTGGTAGAAAAACCCTTCCTCGCTTGTCGGTAGACCAAATACCGGTGCGAGCAACCCGGTGCGTCGTTTAAAATCAAGGGAGTAGCCAAAATAGGGAAAATAAAATACCGGAATATCATAGAGCAACAAAGAGACATTATAAATATCCATCCATTTACTCGTTTCATTAAACTGCGCACTGCTAAAACGCAAACGCCATAATGGATCCGTCGGATCACATCCTGAGACCATACCCTCTTCCAGACTAATGAGATTTTCTTTCGAACAAGCTTTTTTCGTACTCATCCAAACATCTTGCTCTTTTTCTAAAAGGTAAAACGGCTTAAAAACCCTATCGTCCTTATCTAAAACAAGTCGGGCATACTCTCCGATAATATGGTACGAAGCCCCTTTAAGTACCGTGATATTTCCAAATAGTTCCAGTATGGAGCTGTTACGCTCATAGCTAATTTTATTGGCACTCAAATATTGATCACCATAAAGTACTACCACGTCATGATCCGCTAAAAGATGGGTGGCATTACTCTCAAGATGGGTGGCAAATACCTCTACCGTCTCTGCCGCAAGGTGTGTCCCTACGGCCCACAGCAGAAGCAGCATGAGTTTACGCATTAACAACCAGTGTCCGCGCAGTTTTATCGTGCCAGGTCTGATGTAATGGATTCATGGTTCCCCACAAAAATCCTAAATAGAGAAATATTTCACTAATAATTCTAAAAATACCCCGATTAAAAGCACTTAAAAACCCCGGTGTTGCGAGAGTACCCACTTCAACAACTCGAATTTTCATTAAAATTTTTCCCAGAGTAGCCCCGTACTGCATTACAAAAAACGTCTGATAGACAATTTTCATAGCCATAAACTCCAAAACAAAAGCATTCGTAAGGTTAATCACTTCTTCGACGCTTGCAGCGGCAGCAAAAGAATCCCACAACACAACAATAAGCAACAATGAGAGCAACGCTTCATCAATAAACATGGCAAAAGCCCGTTTGGCAATCGGAGCCACCACCAACTCTTCACGTTTCAACCGTTCTTGAATTTCTTCTTCCATTACCTACGCCTCTTGTAATGCCTGATAGGCAATATCGGTACGCATTTTTTTACCCGCGAAATGCACTTGTCCACAGAGCATATAAGCACGATCCCGTGCCTCTTTAATAGAGTTTCCCAATCCGACACAGACCAATACCCTTCCTCCGGTTGCATAGAGTGTTCCATCCTCTTCACTCACACCGGCATAGGCAATATGTGCATGTTCTGCCAAATCGTCATGTACAATATCATCTACAATAATTTCAGCAGGCTCAGTACTTTTATAGGGGTAGTCACGGCTTGCCATAACCACACCTACAGCGTACTGTTTTTTAAATTCTACATGTAAATTACTCAAATCTTTCGTGGCAGCCTTATAAAAAAGTTCCGAGACAGGACTTTTCATAAGTGGCATAAGAACCTCACATTCTGGATCGCCAAAACGTACGTTAAATTCCAAAGTAATCGGTTCACCATTCACTATCATTAAACCAATAAACAAGACCCCTTCAAACGGAGCCCCTTCCTTCTGCATGCCATCGAGTGTCGGGCGAATAATACGCTCTTTAACTTTCTCATAAACCGTATCATCGACCAGTGGTGTCGGTGCATAGGCTCCCATACCCCCGGTATTGGGTCCCTCATCGTTATTTAACAAGCGCTTATGATCCTGCGCTGCGGGCAGTAAAATGTAATCGCTACCATCACAAATAGCAAACATAGAGAGCTCGTATCCGTCCAAAAATTCTTCAATAATCACATGTTTTCCGGCATCACCAAAGGACTTGCCACTAAGCATCTGCGATACAGCCTGCTTGGCTTCATCATGGCTTTTGGCAATAATCACCCCTTTGCCTGCACACAGACCATCAGCCTTAACAACCACCGGTGTGGGCAACGTTTCAATAAAAGCAAACGCCCGTTCAATCTGATCGGTTTCAATATAACGTGCCGTCGGAATAGTGTATTTTGCCAAAAAGTTTTTCATATAGACTTTCGAGCCTTCCAGCCGTGCGGCCGCTTTAGAAGGGCCAAAAATTCTCAAGCCTCGTGCCTTAAAGATATCGACTACACCCTCAACCAATGGTGCTTCGGGTCCTACAATGGTTAAGTCAATGTTCTGCTCCTGTGCAAAATCTGCCAATGCCTCATAGCTGTTCAAGACAACATTCTCACCCAGTGCCGATGTTGCACCGTTTCCCGGAGCAAAATAGAGTGCTGTGACACGACTCTCTTGTGATAACATGCGACCAATCGCGTATTCGCGCCCGCCGCCTCCCATGACCATTATATTCATAAAACGCTCCGTGATTGTTTAGGGTTTTTTGAGGTGCCTGTAAGTATTCATACAAAACGTCTGTCTTGTATCAACACTTAGGTTAGTTAGCCCGAGTAGCCGTTCCGCATGTTGCTTTGGTTCTCAAAGCCGAAAATAGCGAAGCGAGCACCTCATTAGGCGGCAATCTCTCAACCGAAGTCTCAAGCAAGATCGCTGACACACAAAGGTGACTACGTAATTCACTGAATGAATATGTAGAACCCCCTGTTTTGCGAGTAATCGCACTACTCAGACTGATAAAATTATAGCAAGTTTTTACTTAAAAGAGTTCTTAACTTCACGGAAGAATCACAGGGTTTTAGCTAAA
The DNA here is from genome assembly GCA_027057185.1 of Helicobacteraceae bacterium. Lineage (GTDB taxonomy): Bacteria > Campylobacterota > Campylobacteria > Campylobacterales > Sulfurimonadaceae > QNZR01. The sequence goes on from JALUJE010000221.1 coordinate 3,009, forward strand.
TCAACACACCCTTGTACTGAGGGTGTTTTTGGCATCAGTGCTTCAACCGTATCAGGCAGTGCCGATGCCGTTGTCGCACCGATGGCAATGATTGTGTGCGATGCAGAAAAGCGATGCTGCTGTAAAAAACATTTAATGGTAAAGGGTGAGGTAAAAATCAGTATGGCATCATGCTCGAGCGCCAAAGTGGCGACATCGGCATTACATGTTGTTTTATAAACCACAACGCCTTTCATACAGACCCCAGCATCAGTCACCCGTTTGGCAAAATCGGATGCTACCACTTCAGGACGGGGGTAGAGCCAACGCCAGGTCGAATAACCGTTAATGATGATCTCAGCTAAAGTATCTCCATAACCTCCACCGTGCTCCAAAACCTGAGCACCAAAATCGCGTGCCTGCTTAGCGGTAAAGTCTGCAATCGTAAGCACCGGAAGTTGTATCCAGTCATGATTTATCTGCTCAAGTGCTATCGCTGCTTGCTTGGAGGTAAGCACAATGGCATCATAGTGGGTATAATCAATAACCGGTTGCAAAAACTCCGTCAGTAGAATCGGTACATGAATTACCTCAGTATTGCGTGTTTTTGAAAATAAATAAATGGGGCGCGTCATGATTATGAAACATTACATGTAATAATCATGCGATATTATTCCCACTCTATAGTAGCCGGCGGCTTGGAGCTAATGTCATACACCACACGATTGATACCATCTACTTCATTAATAATACGACGGCTAATGCGCTCTAAAAGGTTATGCGGCAGATGTGCAAATGTTGCTGTCATACCGTCTACAGCTTCTACGACCCGAACACAAATGGTATTGTCATACGTACGATTATCGCCCATCACCCCTACCGATTTAACATTCAGTAATACGGCAAAGGCTTGCCAGGTTTTAGCATAATAACCACTTGCTTTGAGCTCATCGAGTAAAATCACATCAGCTTCACGTAACAATGCCAGATCATCTGAATTCACATCTCCCATAATACGAATCGCCAAACCCGGTCCGGGGAACGGATGGCGGTTAATCATACTTTCGGGAAGTCCCAGTTCCAAGCCGACCTTACGCACCTCATCTTTAAAGAGTTCCCGTAACGGTTCAATCAGTTCAAAATCCATCCAGTCCGGCAGACCTCCGACATTATGGTGCGACTTGATAACCTCAGAAGGCCCATTAACCGAAATGGATTCAATAACATCAGGATACAAGGTTCCCTGTGCCAAAAACTTAATACCGTCATGTTTTTTAGCCTCGTTCTCAAATACTTCAATAAATGTATGTCCGATAATTTTGCGCTTTTGTTCCGGATCACTGACACCTTGAAGTTTATCTAGGAAAATATCGACCGCATCCACGGTAATAAGCGGGACTTTCAAATTGATTTTAAAGACCTCTTCTACCTGCTCGCGTTCTCCTTTTCGCAACAAGCCGTTATCGACAAAAACCGGAATAAGCTGCTCTCCGATAGCCTCATATAAAATGGCCGCCGTCACCGAAGAGTCTACCCCGCCGCTGAGCCCGCAGAGCACTTTGGCATCTCCAACCTGATCACGTATTTTTTTGATCTGCTCTTTAACAAAGTGTTCCATTTTCCATTTTTCCGTTACACCACAAATCTTTCGGGCAAAATTACGCAACATCAAATACCCCTCTTCGGAGTGCTGTACCTCAGGATGGTACTGCATGGCATAGACCCGTTGTGCTTCATTGGCAATAGCAGCATACGGGGAATTATCCGAGTGGGCAATCGGCTTAAAACCCGATGGTAATACATCAACACGGTCACTATGACTCATCCAGACAATACGACCGTCATCACATCCTGAAAACAGCGGTGAGCACTCTGCGTGTTCTTTGTTGATTAACAGTTCAGCTTTGCCGTACTCATGATGATCCGAACGTATTACCGAACCACCAAAATCAACGGCAATACGCTGCATACCATAACAGATGCCCAAGATGGGAATATCCAGATGGTAAATATCTTGGTCAACCTCATAGGCATCTTTGTTGTAAACCGATGAAGGACCACCACTTAAAATAATACCTCGAGGATTTTTTTTCCGAATTGCTTCTACCGTCGTATAGTAGGGAAGAATCTCACAATAAACACGTTCTTCTCGCAATCGTCGGGCAATCAATTGCGTATATTGTGACCCAAAATCAAGGACGATGATGCTGACATCTTTCATCTTAGTATTCCTTATAATGTAAATTGAAAAATAGAGAGGGCTCTGTACCCTTTTTGTTAGTGAAAGGGTACATTAAAGTAGATTAAGGCTGGATATAACCTCAACAACTAGGATACATAGAGTCCTAACACTTCATACTGGACATACCATACCAGAATGGAAACACAGTAGCCGACCAAAATCATCCATGCATATTTCATATGTGCACTAAAAGTATAAATACCCGGAAGTTTTCCCATCACACCGACACCTGCAGCACTACCAAAACTAATCAGAGATCCCCCGACACCGGCAGTCAGTGTTACCAACATCCATTGTGCCAGATCCATATCAGGGTTTGCCTTCAAAACAGCCGACATGACAGGAACATTATCGACAATCGCCGAAAGAAATCCGACACAAATATTGGAAATTGTTGGCCCAAGCATATTTGGATGATACACCACCGATGCTAATGCCAACCAACCTAAGAAATAGAGGGCACCTACTGCCGCAAGAATTCCAAAGAAAAACATAAGCGTATTGTTTTCAATTTTTGCCATAGAGTGGAACACGTCAAATTCACTTTTGTGCACACGTTTCAGACGATAACTGTAAATTTTCAGCAGTGCCAGACCAAACATCATGCCCCACATTGCCGGAAGATGCAGTACTTGATGCGCCGTCACTGCACAAAAAATTGTGAAAACACCCAAACCGATCACCACATTGGCACCAGGCATCATCGCCGGTTTCTTCTCTGTAGAAGCATCAAAATCCGGTTCACCTTCAGGAACTACCTTGCTCAACAAAAACGATGTTACCAAAAATCCTAAAACAGAAGCGGGAAAGAGAAATAAGAAATCTGAAAAAGTACCTTTTCCTGCCGTCCACGCCATCAGCGTCGTAATATCACCAAAGGGACTCCACGCACCGCCGGCATTGGCAGCGACGACAATATTAATAGCTCCGGGAACCAAAAACGATCGTTTGGTTTTTGTAATGGTAATGAGTACTGTAGAAAGAATGAGTGCCGTGGTAAGGTTATCGGCAATCGGTGAGATAAAAAATGCCAAAAACCCAGTAACCCAGAAGAGTTTTTTATAGCTATAACCTTTAGAAACCAAATTGTATTTCAAACGGTCAAATACGCCCATATGAATCATGGATTCGATGTAGGTCATGGCGACAAATAAGAAAAAGAAAATCTCGGCAATTTCTAAAATAAGATGTTCGACTTGAGTATGCACCAAATCCATATTGAGATCATTCATAACGTAATATATACCGATGAGAATAAACAAAAAGGTTCCGGTTAGTAGTGCCGGCTTTGCCTTGTCCATATAATACTTCTCTTCCATTGCCACAAAGTAATACCCAATAATAAAAATAATCATGGAGGCAAAACCAACCCATGTCATCGTCAAATCCGGTGCCACTTCAGATGTTATCTCACCTCCGCTGGCCAGTGCCGCTATACTGACACCCATCAGTATGAATAACTTCAACATTCGTTCTCCTCGTTAATATAATGTACGCCTATAGATGTCTCACGTTGCAATGCCGCTTCAACTATGGCATGTGCCGTCAATAAACGTAGCTTTAAAAATCTACCGATACTACCATCTAACATCTGTTCAATCGCATGCTTTGCTTCAGTGAGCCCCGTTTTAGTGCGCGCTATTGAAACATTTTTCCACATTATACTACGTAATTTATCTTTTTTAGCTTTATCCTCAGGAAGTGCTAAAATATAATCGTCAATTTTTGGTAATTTTTCACAATGCGGTTCAAAGGTTTGCAATATCCTCAGTGCCGCACGTTTGGAAAAAACCAGACCCTCAAGCAGTGAATTGCTTGCGAGCCTGTTGGCTCCGTGAACCCCGGTTGATGCCGCCTCACCAATGGCATACAAACCCCTTACCCTTTCAACTTCTCCCTCGAGATTTGTCTTAATCCCTCCAATGGCATAATGAAATGCCGGAGAGATCGGTACTTTTTCTTTGGGCACATTAAACCCCAGTAAATGCAGTGCCGAATAGATGTTGGGAAAGCGTTTTCTAAAATAGATCTCATCAAAATTGTCAAAACTTAAATACGCCTGTTTTCCGGTACGTTGCATGTAATCATAGATAGCACGGCTGACAATATCGCGCGGTGCCAATTCACCGTTCTCATCATATTCAAAAGCAAAACGATACCCATTTTCATCAACAATATGTGCACCTTCACCGCGAAGAGCTTCCGTTAAAAGTTGCTTTTGAACGGACTGATTTCCCACATAAACCGTAGGATGAAACTGCATCATTTCCATATTTTCCATAGCAATATCTTTTTCGACACAGATAC
>JALUJE010000221.1:7546-8241 GCA_027057185.1 Helicobacteraceae bacterium
CCACTAATACTGCGAGCATTCGTATGAAATTCATAAAGTGATCCCACACCTCCGCTGGCAATAATGACGTGAGAAGCTTCAATTACTTTAACCTGATGTTCATGCCGAACTACGACCCCGCAACATCGGTCGTTCTCGATTAAAATATCAAATACTTTAGCATTAGAAAGCATAGGATGCGGATTTTGCCGCAATAAAAAGTAGTGCAGATAACGCCCCGTCGCATCACCGCCGGCATGTAAAATACGATCTCGCGAATGCGCCGCTTCTTTCGTATAGAGCAGCGTACCGTCATCGGCTTTGTCAAATTCAAAACCCCGCTGTATCAAATCATCAATAATCCCAAGACTCTCCTGACTCATGACCTCAACCGCTTCTTCGGAGCAGATACCGGCACCGGCACCTAACGTATCTTTGACATGCAGTGCAATATCGTCTTGGTCATAAGCTGTCGTAATACCGCCTTGGGCATAGTAGGTATTGCAATCCCAAGGAGCTGCCTTATTGATAAGCAGTACCTTTTTATTTTTGGGAATATTAATTGCTGCATACAAACCGGCAACCCCAACGCCAATAATGACTACATCATATGACATCAGGGATTCTTTGCATCAGGTTGTTGATAATACGGATCTGCCTTATAGCCACACCCAGCGAGGCTTAATAGAGCAAATGATATAATAAAACTGTAAAAA
>JALUJE010000222.1 GCA_027057185.1 Helicobacteraceae bacterium
TACACAAAAATATCTTCATGTTTCTCCTCATGTACTGCGTCATTCTTATGCAACGGCATTAATAGCCGGTGGTGCTGATTTACGCGTAGTACAGGAGTTACTAGGGCATGTGTCACTACTGACAACCCAGATATATACCCATTTACAGCCTGTGCATCTCATGCAGACGGTCGTAGAGTGCCATCCCCTTTCTAAAGGCAGTTTATGATAGCCAGAAAGAGTGTAGGCATATTAAAACCGTCAGTACTGCTATGCGATATTGGTAACACTTCGCTCCATTTTTTTGATGGAAGTAGTACCTGTAAAGAGCCTGTAGAACATTTCGACACAGTACTATCTCCGTCTCAGGTCTATTATATCAATGTTAATCCGACATTGGAGGTAAAGCTGAAAGACAGAACCGACTGGATTGATCTACAACCCTATATTGACAGAAACAAATATTATGCAGGTATGGGAGTGGATAGAATGATGGTATGTGAAGCGGTCGATGACGGTATTATTATTGATGCCGGCAGTGCCATTACAGTCGATATGATGGATCGTGGCATATACTGCGGAGGATTCATCTCTCCGGGTGTGCGTGCGATGCAGTTGAGCTACGCGGGTATCTCTTCGCGTTTGAATAACTCATTTAACTTTGAGCTGGATTTAGATAGAATGCCGAAAAATACCCAAGACGCCATCAGTTACGGTTTTCTAGGACCGCTTTATAGTGAAGTAATGCGGCATCACAAGCCCATTATTATTACCGGTGGGGATGCCCGGCATCTCCATAAAGTGTTTCAGGATGCTACGGTGGATGAGCTGCTGATTTTTAAAGGAATGACACAGATGATACCAAGGATAGCTTCATGTTAACCGTTGCTCTGCCTAAAGGGCGCATCGCCCAGGAAACGTTGGAGATTTTTGAGACCATATTTGGTGAGTCTTTTGTTTTTGATGATCGAAAACTGATTCTTGAGACTTCGAATTTTAAATTTTTACTTGTGCGCAATCAGGATGTGGCAACGTATGTGTATCATCAGGCTGCTGATATCGGTGTAGTAGGTCTGGATACGTTAGAAGAGCAGGGTCTGGATGTTATCCGCCTTCTGGATTTATGCCGCGGTCGCTGTAAAGTGGCAATAGGAATGTGCCGGGGGGAACAACTTGATTTGAGTAAACCCGAAATTAAAGTAGCAACCAAGATGGTTAATATTACCAAGCGCTATTTTGCCGAACGTGCTGTGGCGGCAGATGTTATTAAGTTGTATGGGTCGATTGAGCTTGCACCGTTGGTAGGATTGGCTGATATGATTGTCGATATTGTTGAGACCGGAGCGACCATGAAACAGAATGGTTTGGAGGTAGTCGAGACCATCATGGAGTCTTCAACCTACCTCATTGCCAATAAAAACAGTTTTTTTGAGAAGAAATCTGAGGTTTTGGATATTTACGAAAAAATTAATGCCACCATATCAAAGAGCTAGACTAATCCCATAAAGATTAATGGAGTATAGAGAAAGAGTCCTATGTAGGGCATAACTTTATGCAAGGGAGCATGTAGCATTTGTGCAAGTGCCTCAGAAATCTCTTTTTTTTCAAATATCTGGGTCATCATAATGATTTTGGTGGCAATATCGAAAGTCTTAACAAACAAAACGACTAATATTTCTGCTTTGTAATGGGTAGCCATCGCCAAATAGATGGTAAAATAAAAGGTGGGATGTAGTAGTAAAAACAGAAGCATATTGCTGCGGTATCGTGCATACATATTGCGTAACATTCCCATCATGGTGTCCGCTTTTTGCCATTGGGTTTCGAAAAGTTCCAACATTATATAGATGAGTGTCACTGTATAAATATCATTCATGAGTGTAACATTATAGCTGAAATTATAAAGGGTAACAATGCAAAAAATATCGAAATATTACGCCTCTTCTCATGATGGGTCATCTACCATAGAAGTCGGTGTAAATCTGGAATTTGGAGCAACATCGGATGAAGCGATGTTGCCTACGTTGTTATGGCTCTTTCTTCCTTACGATGTAACGTTAGAGGGGCAACGTGAGTCATTGCAGCAGAGACTTGCTCAAACCCTTCAGTGTCAGTTACATGCAGAATTTGCGGGCTTTCGTATTGTTGATAGATGGCTTGAGTTCTATTTTTATGCGCCGAGTGCTAAAAAATTTGAGCCCCTTGTTGCATCGTTGCTAGCACAACAGTATGCGTATGAAATAGGCTCCTATAAAGATACCAAACAGAAATTTTACTTTGAAGAACTTTATCCGGACAAGAAACAGCTGCTGCAGATTTACAATCGCGAGATTATTGTACAACTGCAAGAAGCCGGAGATCAATGTGAATGTGAACGCGAAGTGGAGCACTATCTTCTATTCCCGACACAGAGTCATGCCGCACGTGCTCTGGAGGAGGCGCTTCGTATGAAATTTACATGTAAACAGGAGGGTGTCAATGATGAGAATGCACTTCGTTACACCGTTATATTGACCAAATCACACAATG
>JALUJE010000223.1 GCA_027057185.1 Helicobacteraceae bacterium
GCATTTAGCTTGAGCGTGTAAGCAATACCAAACATTATTAGTAGATCAAACAAGTGCCACTCCAGCTCCTGAAGTGCAATAGAGCCGGAACTAAAAAGGTAACGCACCGTGGCATCATACGCCACTAAAAGTACCAAAGCCACTAATGCCAGAGCAGCCAGTATTCCGGCAACGCTAATGATACGCTCTAGCAGTCTCATTCCAAACTCCTAAATAAAATTGGGAGCATCATTGGCAAAAAGAATAATATCACCGCCTGCCGTCTCACGGGCAAGCGTTGGTGTCAACAACGTCTTGTCTTTTAAAATAATGGAGTGTTTTACATGTAAATGCTGCTCAAAGCGCGTGCGATTTAACTCTGAGGTAATAATGGCAACATCAAACACGTCATTAATGGCATGAATCAGCTGCATATTAAGCACTTCAGTACTTTCAATAAGTCCGGGAGTCACAATCACTTTACGTCCCTCATGCAAAGAACACAGGCGAATCCCCTCCAGCATTCCGTCAATATTACCATTGTAACCGTCATCTAAAATAATCTTTCCACCCGCTTCAAGTTTCTCTAAACGGTGTTCTACCGGCACTAAAGCGGCAACGGCATTGACAATACTTTTTGAATCCATACCCAAAGAGTGTGCCACAACCATAGCGGCATTAATATTAATAGCCTGAAACCCTCCCAATACCTCCGTATGGCAATGTAGAGTCTCTCCCCCAAGCACAATATCAAAATCGATACCGTCGAGAGTCGCGTTGACATGCTGAAGTTCTGTTCCGAAAAAAGTTACCTTCTCATGCGGCTCATCTGTCACATTCTCATATACAAAGGCTCGCTGTAACCGATCAGAGTGAATGAGTTCAAGCTTAGTACGCACAATATTGTCCAGACTCTTAAAATATTCCAGATGCTGTGGTCCAACTTTACCGACGACAACCGTTTGCGGATGCAAAAACTGTGCAATAGCATAAATATCGCCGGGTTGTCGTGCGCCTGCCTCACAAATATAAATCTGGGTATCATCAGGAAGCGATTCATTGACATCTTTAATAATCCCACCAATGGTATTGACGCTGCGCGGTGTGGCATAGACCCGAAACTGTCGCGAGAGTATCTGTGCCATAAAGTTTTTCATACTGGTCTTGCCGTAGCTGCCTGTAATGGCAATAATATGCAGCGAGGTCATGGAATCCAGTTTCTTTTTTGCCTGTTTTTTGTAGGCCAGAAAGAGATAATTCTCCATAAGCCAGCTTCCGGCAAACGCGACTGAAAGCGGCATGACGACACCGTAGATCTCACAAACATCTTTGAGGGTACAGATAAAATTCTGAAACAGCGTCAACATCACCAGTAGAATTAAAAAACGTTTCACCCGCCATGTGAGTACCAGTTTTTTATCCAGTTTTTTGTGCCAAACTATCATGGACGGCAATAGTGCAAAATAAAAAAAGATCCAAAAAAAGTGATAAAAGGCATAATAAGCAATCAGCGGAATCAAAAAATATCCCACATGCCACAACGGTTTATGATGCTTCAGAATCACCCGCTCTATTTTATAGTCATACCACTGCAGATTGGTAATAAGATACCACCCCAGCGTGGTCACAAACAAAACATTGGTCACAAAAGCACCCAGTTGCGCATAATCCATCTAAGACTCCATCATTTCTAAACTTCGTTCCACTTCCATATGAATACGCCGGTACTCTTTCATGAAGAAATAGTGGTCTCCTTCAAATGCAACTACCCGGGCATGCTCCATAAGCGAAGCGATCTCATAGGCCGTACTCAGCGGTGTAGCAGTATCATCTTCTGCAAAACAGAGGAGTGCTGTACCCCTAAAGGCACGAAAATGCTCCGTAAAGTCCTCATTTACCACATGTTTAAACGTCTCATACATCGGTGGGGAGAGTTGTACGGCATCTTCGGCAACAAAATATGAACGCCACGATGTCAATCCGATGCTTTTGATAAGCTTAAACAGGGCAATTTTGGTACGAACGCTCAACGGCTTAGGCAGGACAATACCCGACGATGCCACTAAGATTAACAGTTCAGGCTGTAACAGGGTTGCCACTTTGCCGCCAAACGAGTGTCCCAGAATCATGTGGTTTGAAAACTTCAGTTCCGCTAAAAAGTTGGCAATAATATGGGCATAATCCTCAGTCTGTAGTACCACTTCATTCGAAGAAGCTCCAAAACCCGGCAGATCAATATAGAGATGACGATAGTGTGTAAAACATGTTTGAAAAGCTCCCTTCATCAGCTCTTTGTTGGAACCCCAACCATGCAGTATGGCAATATCTTCGGTTGCACCCGGATTCAGTATTTCGTAGCTGATATCAAATATACTACCGTGATACTCAATGCGTTTTTGTGCCACTACTTCCCTTTGGCGGCAGAGATGGTATGGATGTATCGGTAATTTACATGTATATTGTTACACGAAGGTAAATTCTGCAGTAACTCCGTGAATGCCGACGCAAAATCCCTAAA
>JALUJE010000224.1 GCA_027057185.1 Helicobacteraceae bacterium
GGTTTAATAATAATATTGTCAATCTCATTAGGAGTCGCCCCGGGTAGTGGAACCAAGATGGTACCGCCGCTAATGGCAATTTGCGGATCTTCCTCCCGTGGCATAACCACCAATGAGAGATAGCCGATGCTCAAGAGAAACACGGCCAAAATAGGGGTGAGTGGATTGTAAAGAAATGTTTTTGCCAGACGCCCGGCATAATCGGTTACGGGTATTTTTGAAATATCATGTTCATTAGCCATTACCACTCCTAATCAAAGGTGATTTTTGCATACAATCCCGGATAGACCACTTTGCCTTCGTCATCGAAAGAAATTTTGACCTTGAAGGTGTGTGTCATCGGATTGGAGCTGGGAATAATAGAACTAATGGTACCCCGATTGTTAATATCTACCGAGGGAATGGAAACACCGACTTCCTTACCGATTTTAATATGTTTGAGATTTTTCTCAGACACTTCGGTAACAATTTTGAGTCGACTTAAGTCCGTGAGTACCAGTGCCGGCATTCCGGGAATTGCCATTTCACCTTCATTGATGTTTTTTTGGACAATCACACCGTCGTTTGGTGCTTTGACTCGTAGGTAGTTGTATTGGTTGAGTACATCTTTCAGTCGTGCTTTTGCCTGTTCGACCTGTTTTTTGGCTACTTTAACCATATCTCTAAGATTTTTTTCAGCAAGAATGAGATTTTCCAGATCATACTTAGAAACAATATGCTTTTCAAAAAGTCGGCGGTTTCGTTCTAGGTTGAGGACAACATTGGTATGTTGGCTCTGGTGCATATTTAATGCCAGAATTGCCTGCTGAATACCAAGTTCCACCTGCGCCTTGGCACTGTCGATATCTTTGGAGTCTATTTCATAGAGAAGCTCCCCTTTTTTAACACGGTCTCCTTCGGCAACATGGACACTTTTAATAAACCCCATATAACGGCTGGTAAGCATCTTTTTGTTATCGGAGACAACACTGCCGGCAATTTCAAAAGGCGCGGCATACACGGTAGTATATATCAGTATCAATAATAGTAACAGTTTGTTCATCTTTTCTCCTAATAAGCCAGTTTTTTTACTTGCAATACTTTGTCGGTGCGTTCATTTTGCAGCTGAAGCAGTTTGAGCATTTTCTCCAGCTGCAACGACTGTTTAATAACAACATCATTAATGGAGGCAAGCCCCTCTTTGTAGCGTTCCTGGTAGTTCTTGAAAATCTCCTGAGTCAACTCAAGCTCTTTTTTAAGACTTTCGATCTGAAAGTCATAATTTTTTATTTCCGTTTTAATCTTCTCATATTGTAGCGCAATCCCTTTTTTTGCCAGACTGATCTGTTGTTTGACTTTAAGCTGCTTTATGCGTTCTTGCTCAATGCTAGCGGCATCGATACCACCATGAAAAAGGTTGAGTTTTGCCTGAAAACCAACGGTATAGCGATCATGTTTGGCAAAATCATTCAACAATCTGTCGTCACTACTGCCATATTCTGCAAAAGCACCGACTTCAGGTAGGTTGGCAGCATGTTTAACAGCAACCATTTTATTTTGAATTTCTAATCCCAATTTGGCTTTTTGAATATCTTTGTTGTTAGAAAGAACATCATCTACACTGAGATTACAATTAAAAGCATCAAGATGCAGCACCTGAATGGAGGTGACTTTGGTATTGAGCAAGAAGCTTAAAAATTGATAGGAAAGTTCTCGGTTCGCTTGTGTCTGAAAAATCATTCGCTGAACGTTGGAGAGTTTTGATTCTACTTCCAGAAGGTCGGTATGTTTAGCGTAGCCCTCTTTTTTCATTTCAACAGTAGCAAAATGAAGTTGCTCAATATTTTCTTTAATGGTGTTCAGGTCTTTTTCAAAGGCATCAAGCAGTGAAATGTCATAATAGACTTTTTCGAGTTCATACAGTTTTTGTGCAATCACTTTTTGCTTATCATATTGATTCATATGAACCATTTTGCTTGCAATCTCTTTGTATCGGCTCAGTTTTCCTCCCGTATAGAGCGGAATCATATATTTGAGGGTGACATCAAAGTGATTGCGCTCATCAGGATAATTTAGCTCATCAGGCTGTGTCTGAAGCAGCCGGCTTGTCATGGCGGGGTCTTGCATGATGGAGCCAAAGGCGGTAAAATCTCCTTTGGATGCTGAAAGAGCCTGAGCCACGCCACCTAAGAAATCACTAAAGCCAAAGTCCTGAAAGTTGGCTTCGCGGCTTTGGAGCTTAAACCCAAAGACGTTGCCTGCATCATTGGAACGTAGCCCCATCAGTGTGGCATCAAGCTGACCGTATTTGTAGCCCTGAGCCATTGTTTCACCCAGTTTGGCGACATCGATATCAAACTGTGCAATATCAATTTCAAGATTATTGTTCATAACAATTTTTTTGGCATCTTCTAGTGTCAGATTTTCATAAGGCAGGGTATTTTCAGCAGAAGAGATAGTGATAAAAAGTGAGAACATTGTTAAAAAAATTATGGGCATTGTTACTC
>JALUJE010000225.1:0-5733 GCA_027057185.1 Helicobacteraceae bacterium
TAACGCATTTGCCGTAGGAATAAAATTTCAGACTTATGGACATCATTTTGAGCTATTGGGAACCAATTCAAGTGCAACAGAACCTCGTAGCATGATGCAGGGGAGCAATTCGAAATCCCTGCATTTTGCATTCAATATTAATAGAAAATTCTAATATCATGGCAGCACAGTAAGATCGAAATATTGTCATTTCTCTTATTGACAACGGTTAGTTCTACAATTTATAGTATCGTTACGACAATATAGTCTATACTTCTTCTATGGATTTGGAAGTATTGAAAAACAGTACGGTACTCCTATTGGGAAAACCGCGTGCATTTGGCATGGATGAATTTTTGAGACAGATGCAACAGCACCGTATTGACGTGGTGAGCGCTGCAGACGTTCAAAAGTGCTCTGTTCCGATTTTGGCCGTTATTGAAGGGGGATTGCTCAATCCGTTGGAGCAGGATCTGCTTGAGCAACTCTATTTTGAAAACAAGAGTCCCATTTTTCGTAGCGATACGCTAGAAGCAGCACTGGCGAGTCACCTTAGTACCGATACCTTGTTAATGAGTTTGAAACTCAGCAACGATACTCACCGACTTTATGGCTTTTTAACCAACCCGCTGATTGATGATGGAGCATTCCTAAAACTACTGAAATTGTACAACTTCAAGGGGCAGGGTTTTTTTGATACCAACGAAAATCGTGATGTCACTACGGCGCTTATCGAGCGTTTTTACGACAACTTGGAACAAAACCATAATATACAGTATATCAGCATGGGTGTCGTCGAACTTATCAATAAAAGTGATAGTACTGCATTGATCAACACTATAGCGTCTTTTTCTATGGTGGTGCAAGCCCTTCGCGACGAGAGTGAGCCTTTGGTGGAGGCAGTTCTCTTTGCTTTGGCACAGCATTCTCGCCTGCAAGAGCAACAGCAGTTGCAATTTGCCAAAAGTGAGCGTCAGGAGCTTTGTAGGGTATTGGCATTGCGTGAGGATTTGTATCCTAGCGTTGAAGCAGTACTGTTGACATCACAACATGATGCGGTTTTGGAGGCTCTGGCATCAAATACACGGCTTAGTGATGTGGGAGTAGCGCAATTGATGGGGCGTTATGAAAAACAGATTTTAGTAAAGATTGCACTAAGTGATGCCCAGTTTGAGCAAAGCATTACACGGCATCCGGTACTTCTAGCAGGCAACCCGACGCTCTCTGCAGAGATGTTTGCGTCTTTATTGGCGTTACAATGCCGTGATGTTGATGCGGCGTTGGCGGCAAATGCCAGTCTGCTGCCGGCGGTTGCACGGCAGTTGTACCAGCGTGATGACCATGTCGTTCTTGAAGCATTGGCACAGAACCCTGTTGTAGAAAACAGTCTGTTGGAACATCTCTTGAAACGCAAATCGTTGCATGCGGCTCTTGCTGGGAATCCCCGATTGTGTGAGACAATGATTTACCAACTCTATCGGAGTGCCAATCGTGATGTTTTGCAAGCATTAGCCGCTAACGAAGCGACGCCGTTAGCCCTTCTGTATGAGCTGCTACTTGACGTACAGTTGGAAAATGTTGTACGTCAAAACAGTGCCCTCAACACTAAGTATCAAAGGTAATATATGAAAGCAAGTGAACTGACACCAACGCTTCGAGCTCTTATTGAAGAGAAAATTCCTACATTTATCTGGGGTGCCCCGGGAATTGGAAAATCTTCTATTGTCAAACAGATTACTAAAGACCAGAACATCGGTTTTATTGACCTTCGGCTTTCGCTGATGGACCCGACCGATTTAAAAGGGATTCCGTTTTATGATGAGAGTGAGCATCGTGCACTCTGGGCGCCACCGGCTTTTTTGCCACGCGAGGGTAGAGGGATTCTTTTTTTAGATGAATTGAATGCCGCACCGCCTTCGGTTCAGGCATCGGCGTATCAGCTCATTCTGGATCGTCGGGTCGGCGAATATGAACTGCCGCCGCTTTGGGCAATTGTTGCGGCGGGTAATCGCGAAGGAGATCGTGGTATTGTTTATAAGATGAGTGCTCCTTTGGCCAACCGTTTTGTTCATCTTGAGATGGAGGTACATGTCAATGATTGGCGAAACTGGGCATTTGGTTGTGGTATTGATGAACGTATTATTGCCTATATCAGCTACAAACATGAGGCACTATTCAGTTTTGATCCGCTTCAGAGCGAGAAAAGTTTTGCCACACCGCGCAGTTGGGAATTTGTTCATAAAGTACTTGCTTCCGGGGTAGATTCCAGCCTGCTGTTGGAGACAGTATCTGGAGCTATTGGACGGGAATGTGCCGTGGATTTTTTGAGTTTTGTCAGTGTAGCGACCCAGCTGCCTGACTTGCAGGCTATTTTGGAATCAGGGGTAGCAGAGCAGGCAGAAGATATTGAGGTACTCTATGTGTTGACATCGGGTCTGGTCAGTGCCTATATGCGTGCGCCGAGTCCGGAACGTTTGGAAAATATTTTGCGTTATTCTCTGGAGATGAAGAGTGAATTTGCCGTGTTGTTGGTGCAGGATTTACAGCGTTGCGGAGTCAATATGGAACACTCCGAAACGTTTCTGCAGTGGGTACATCAGTTTGCCTACCTTCTTGAGTAGCATACTATGTTGGCATCGAGAATTTCTCAGATTAAAGCCAAATTACTGGTAGAACAGCCTTATTTCGGTGCACTGGCTGCGCGTCTTGAGTTACGGGAGTCCGATAATATTCAAGCTTTTTTGAGTGATGGTATTGTGTTTCAATATAATCGTGACTATCTTGAAAGACTCAGCGATGAAGCATTGGGATTTGCCCTTTGCAACGGAGCGCTTCACGCTGCACTCTCCCATCAGAACCGTCGTCGTGAGCGCATGAGCTGGCTGTGGCAGTTAGCAACGGATTATGCCATCAATGCCATGCTGGTTGAAAACGGTATGACGCCACCGCCGCATATTCATCACGATGGCCGTTTTTCAGGCATGTATGCCGAAGAAATTTATGCCGTACTTAAAAGTGAGATTCAAAATGAGGAGTACGATGATGATACGTCAAACGATACCGGATGGAACGAAAATCATCGCCGTCACCAGCAGCAGATACAGCATCCTGATTCACAGCAGGCAAAAGCACAGAATCGACCCCGTATGGAGGTCGATACCGTAATCAAAGAACAGCAGTGGGAGCAGCAGATGCAACAGGCTCTGAAACAGGCCTTGCAAGGAGATGAACTGCCACAGGGTATTGAACGTTTTGTTGATCTCAAAAGTATTGCTGCCATTAATTGGCGTGAGGTGTTGCACCATGCCATTGAACGTCATTTTCGAAGTGATTATGTGCAGATTCCTCCATCAAAAAAACTGTTGTATCGCGGTATCTATCTGCCGTCATTGCATTCAGAACTTTTGCGTCTGGTCATTGCCGTAGACAGTTCGGGTTCGGTCGATGGGACACTGCTGTCGCAATTTATAGTCGAAGTGGAATCACTGATGATCATCTACCCGCAGTACGAGATAGAGATGCTGGTGTGCGACAGCAAAATCCGTTCACATGAGACGTTTTGTAGTGGGGAGACATTACAGGTACGGCTTTTGGGTGGTGGTGCGACCGACTTTCAGCCAGTATTTGAGTGGATTGACAATGAACTGTTCACATGTAATTTATTGCTCTATTTTACGGATGCTCAGGGGAGATTTCCAAAAAAAATTCCTCTTTTTGAAACGCTTTGGATCACCCCCCAAGAGGTTGATGTTCCTTTTGGTAGTGTGATTGTGCTCAACTCTTAGGCGGTACGGGGATACAAAAGCAAAGATGTTATAATGCCGTGATTTACATGTAAAAAGAGAGTGTGATGGCAACAGGTTTTTTTGCAGTTTTTGATGATATTGCGACCCTTTTAGACGATGCTGCGGCTATGAGTAAAGTGGCTGCGAAAAAGACGGCAGGAGTTTTGGGTGATGACCTGGCGGTCAACGCGCAAAAAGCATCGGGATTTACAGCATCACGTGAGTTACCCATATTATGGGCGATCTCCAAAGGTTCCTTGGTGAACAAGGCCATCATTTTACCCTTTGCCTTTATTTTGAGTGCGGTTGCCCCGTGGAGTATTGTGCCCATTCTTATGCTAGGTGGTATCTATCTTGCATTTGAGGGGGCTGAAAAAATCTATGAATATTTTGTACCGCATACCCAAGCACAGCAGCGTTCCTTACGTGCGACGTTAGGTGAAGAAGCACTCCTTGCTTACGAGAAAAAAAAGATCAGGTCTGCCATTAGAACCGATTTTATTCTCTCTATTGAGATCATTATTATTGCATTGGGCACGGTCATAGAGCAGAGTCTAACTGTACAAATTGTCGCCGTCTCTGTCGTTGCTTTGCTGGCAACTATCGGTGTGTACGGTATTGTGGCGTTGATTATTCGCATGGATGATGTCGGCATGAAGCTCATTGAGCATGCCGGTGAGCGTCAAAATGTTATGAAACGTATTGGTGAGATGCTGGTGCAGGCATTGCCAAAAGTGATTAAGGCGCTAACGTTCATCGGTACCATTGCCATGCTACTGGTCGCCGGCGGTATTTTTATGCATAATGTTCACGATATTGACGATACCTTGCATCTGTTACCGGGTGTTGTAGCGGAATTGCTGGTTGGGATAGTTGTCGGTATGGTCGCATTGGTAGCAGAGAAACTGTTTATGAAAGTCAAATCGGTGATGAGGTCATAAACGTTTCTTATGCTTTCTTGCAGATAAAGAAGAGCAGTAATTACGCTTCTTTTACAATTTTTGCTTTCAGTGTCTCCTCATCAATGGCATCATTCCGATATTTGACAATGGCAAGTTGCTCACTCTCGTTAATATACCATTCAGCGATAGCCTCATGCTCTAGGGCGTGCAGTTTCTCCTGATCTACCTCATCTAGGGGTAGGTAGAGAATGGCATGTTGCACCGGTTTTTGCAGACGCAAGGTCCAGATAAACCACAAAATACCCATGATGGCAATGGTCGCTCCAAGCGCTTCCCGATTGACAAAATCGAGGAAAATACCCGCAAGCGTCCCACCCAAAAAGGTTGCAAAGTATGCTACGGAGTTACCAATACCTAGTGCTGCGCCTTTCTGGTGCACTTTGGCATATTTGGAGATCATGGACTGTACTAGGGGTTCCATCATGTTGAAAGCGACAAAAAAACTGATGACACCGGCGACAAAAAAGGCGTTTGACGTGGCAAATCCCATGGCGATAAAGGCGAAGACAAACAGCACAATAGAGAGGAGAAAAATCTCTTTGGCTTTATTGTGTTTTTCACCGAAAACGGCAGCTGAGCCCATGGCAATGAGTCCGGCGATCATGGCAGGCATATAAACTTTCCATAATTCGGACTTTTCCCAGCCAAAGCCGTATTGCGGGTCGACCAAAATAAGAGGAATAAGTACAAAGGCAATAGTCATCATTCCTTTTTGCATTCCGTTAATAATAATCATACTGAGCAGATTGGAATCTTTTAAAATGTCTTTTGTTGTGGTAGTATTGTGGTAAATATGGCGAATTTTCGGTGGTGTCGGTACTTTGGTAAAGAGCAGTATCATTGCAATGACGGCAAAAAGTGCTGTTAGCCAAAAGAGAAAATCGACACCGTATGCGGCACCGAGAACGGGGCCTAGACCCATTGCCAGCGCAAAGCTCAGTGCAATGGTTGCTCCCATAATAGCCAT
Source organism: Helicobacteraceae bacterium (assembly GCA_027057185.1). GTDB lineage: Bacteria > Campylobacterota > Campylobacteria > Campylobacterales > Sulfurimonadaceae > QNZR01. The sequence goes on from JALUJE010000225.1 coordinate 5,694, forward strand.
TGCCTTGCCCCGAGTTTCTTCAGGAACGAGGTCGCTAATC
>JALUJE010000225.1:5743-8153 GCA_027057185.1 Helicobacteraceae bacterium
GTGATGACGGAGCCGATAGCACCGGCACCCTGTAAAAATCGTCCGAGCATCAGTAGATAAATATTATCGCTGAGTGCACAAATGACAGAACCAAGTAAAAAGATACTCAGGCCAATCATCAAGGTCATGCGTCGACCGATGCGGTCACTCATCGTGCCGAAAGGAACCTGGAAAATCGCTTGGGTTAGTGCATATCCTCCGACAATAATACCGACAAGCAAGGGTGTCGCACCCTCCATACCCATAGCGTAAATAGAGAGTACCGGAAGTACTAAAAACAGACCTAAAAATCGTAGAGATAGAATTGCCGAAAGTGGCATGACTTTTTTAAACATTATAAGTCCTCAGAAGAAATAGGATGGAATTATATTATAATTTTGGCACATAATATGTAAATGAAAATTACATGTACATTACTAAAGTTACCCATAAGGAAAATGACGGTGAAACTGGTATTAGCAACCTCAAATAGGGGAAAAATAAAAGAGATCACAGCGATGTATAGTGATTTTGACGTAGTGCCTTATAGTGAATTAATAGCGCCATTCGAGATTGTCGAAGACGGGGTTGACTTTAAAGCCAATGCACTGATTAAAGCACGTGCAGTCTATGAGGCACTCCATGATGATACGCTAATTGTTCTCGCTGATGACAGCGGTATCAGCGTGGATGCTTTAGGAGGGGCTCCGGGTATCTATAGCGCGCGTTATGCCGGTATGGGTGCGAGTGATACCGACAATCTCTACGCTCTTATTGAAGCCCTTAATGTCCAAGGGGTGACACACTCACCGGCGCATTACACAGCAGCCATTGCCATGGTGAGTGTCCAAGAAGAAGCAACCGTGCATGGCTGGATGTACGGTACGGCAATCGCCGAGGCGCGGGGTGAAGGAGGGTTTGGCTATGATCCGATGTTTATTCCCTCAGGATATGAGCATACGCTAGGAGAGTTGAGTAGCGAGGTGAAAGTGAGACTCTCACACCGTTCCAAAGCGTTGGCTCTGGCAAAAATGATGTTGCAGCGATAGCCCTCAGACCATCACCGCTTCTCGAGCACCGGCTTCAATGTGACCAATAATATAGCCATCACTTTCTGCGAGGACGTTATGGACATTTTCCGGGGTCACCACGAGTACCATGCCTACTCCCATGTTGAATGCACGAAACATTTCTGAGCGCTTGACATGCTCGCCAATAAGTTCAAAAATGGGCAGGGTACGAATCTTTTTTTCATGAATGACTGCGCGCATAGTGTCCGGAAGGACGCGTGGCAGATTTTCGACAATGCCGCCGCCGGTAATATGCGCAAGCGCTTGAATGTTATGTTTAAGGGCTTTGAAGGTTTTGACGTATATACGTGTCGGGGTGAGCAGCGTCTCAATGAGCGCTTTGCCGTTAAAGTCATCGTCAAAATTCATGTTCAGTTTATCAAACAGTACTTTTCGTGCCAGAGAAAATCCGTTGGAGTGAATGCCAGAACTTGGCAGTGCAATCAAGATATCACCGGCATGTACCCGGGTGGTGCGGTCAAGTTCGGATTTTTCGGCAATACCCACGGCAAATCCGGCCAGATCATAATCGTCATGAGCGTACATACCGGGCATCTCTGCGGTCTCACCGCCGATAAGGGCACACTCACTCTGTCGGCATCCTTCGGCAATACCGGCGACCACGGCAGTTGCGACATCGACCTCAAGTCGCGCCGTGGCATAGTAGTCCAAAAAAAATGAGGGTGTTCCAAAGTTGCAGATGAGATCATTGACACACATGGCGACGAGATCAATGCCAACAGTGTCGTGAATACCCGAATCAATAGCAAGTTTCAGTTTGGTGCCCACACCGTCGGTTGCGGCTAGCATTACTGGCTCTTGGTACCCTTGAGGAAGTTCAAACGCGCCTGCAAAGGAGCCGATGCCGCCGAGTACACCGGGAATAGATGTTGACTTGACTAACGGTTTGATATTTTCGACAAAACGGTTACCCGCATCAATATCGACACCGGCATCTTTGTAGCTGATTGGACTCATACGATCTCCCTAAACAATAATGATGGGGATTATAGCAGAGCCGAGTTTAGGAGAGCGTTAAGCTTGGGGCATATCACATTTTTTGGTGATGATACATAGTGGACAGAAGTTGGCAACACCGGCAATGAGAGGAATAAGTCCTAGGAAAAACCACGGATTTCCGGAATACAGAGCATAACCAATCAAAGAGAGCCCTAGAATAATGCGAAATACCCGGCAAAATGATCGAATTTTATTATAGTTCATATTGGTTCCTTTTTACATGTAAATTTACGATGTCATTATAGCAAGTTATTTTAAAAATAAGTAAAGATGATTATCAATAGCTTCTTAAGCTAATTTTCATTTCAACTGTTTCAATACTTTTTAATGCAAATATGATA
>JALUJE010000226.1 GCA_027057185.1 Helicobacteraceae bacterium
AAGGAATGGTTATGAAAAGAACATACCAACCGCATAATACACCACGAAAACGTACACACGGCTTTAGAACTCGCATGGCTACCAAAAATGGTCGTAGAGTGATTAATGCGCGTCGCGCCAAGGGTAGAAAAAAATTGAGCGTTTAGCCAATTTTGACCTGCTGAAACGCCATAGCGAATTTCAGTTTATTTACAAAAGAGGCAAGAGTGAACACTCCCGTTCTTGCGTTCTTTTTTATTTTAAAAAATCGGGAGAAAAGCGTATTGGTTTTACCGCCGGAAAAAAGGTTGGTAATGCCGTAAAGCGTAATCGGTCAAAACGACGGTTACGGGCACTATTTTCAGAATTTGCACCGGAATTGGAAGCGGGGCATTATGTTCTGGTTGCCAAAGAGTCTACGAATGCAACATCTCACGAACAGCTTAAATCTGACCTTCAAAAACTTTTAAAACGTAGTGGTGGATTACGGCGATGATTCGAAATGCATTACTCCTATTCTTATCGTTTTATCAGAAATTTTTTTCCCTACTTAGTTTTGGGAGCTGTCGGTTTTATCCGTCCTGTTCCGAGTATGCTAGGTGGCAATTTGAACAAAATCCATTATATTATGCTTTTTTTAGTACGCTTTATCGTATTTTACGCTGCAATCAACTCTGCAAAGGTGGTATAGATTATCCAATATTACATAAATTGTCGAAACAGCCCTCAAATTTAACGTTAGATACGATAAAATACTGGCTAATTCCAAAAAGTCATCATCGCTTTTACATTATTAAAAATTTTACTTTCAAAGGGTAATCGTGTTAGAAAACATGTCATCAAACCAGCGTTTAATGATTGCGGTAGTACTCTCATTTGTTTTTTTTATAGGGTATACCGCTATTTTTCCGCCTGAGCAACAGGCTCTTAGTGATCAAAATGGATCACAAAAAGTTCAGGATGTCTCGATAATAGACAATCTTGAAAAAGGGTACCATGATGCGTCGACAGCATCGAATAGTTCGGAAACTCCGGAAGTCGCTTCATCACTGCAAAGTTCGACAAAACTTGTTCAGATTGAGGCCCAAGACTTTACGATGGATATTGATACGCTGGGTCGTATTGATTCTATGGTATTAAAAAAGGACAAATACAATATAGAAGAGGGACATCACACTGAGCTTATTTCACGAGAAGGTGCCAAACCCTTACATATTCGTTTTTCTGATGGAGCTTTAGATGCTGTAGCGTTGAAAACCCCTTATGTCGCTTCCACTTCAACCGTTGATTTGACGCACAGTGATACGGCCAGCATTACATTAACGCAGACATTACCTGAACTTACGGTAACCAAAGAGATTACGGTATACACCGACGGACATTATGATATCACCATAAAGCTTTCTAAAGAGAAGCGCTATTTTGTTTATTTAGGACAGCGTGCTAAAAATGCGAATGAACAGATTATGACCGTACACGGTGCACTGATCTATGATGGAGAAGATCTCACGACCGTATTTGAAGATGGTGATGTTGAAGGGCGTTCAACTTTTAGTAATGTGAAAGTTATGTCTGCATTTGGACAATACTTCGCTAGCATGTTTTACGGTCTGGATCGTGATATCAATGTCATTGTTGACCGCGATCGCAATAGCGATCCGGTACTCTATTTTGATGCCAAACCAACGATGTCATTTCATGGATATATTGGACCAAAAACGTATAAAACGTTAAAGTCCATTGATCCGGTGTTGGTACATGCCATAGAATATGGATTTTTTACTTTTATTTCTGCTCCAATGTTTAGTGTCTTGTTTTGGTTGCATGGCTTTTTTGGCAATTGGGGTTGGGCAATTATTGCGTTGACACTTATTATTCGGATTTTAATGTTCCCGTTAACATATAAAGGAATGGTCTCGATGCAGAAGATGAAAGAGATTGCTCCGAAGATTAAGGAAATTCAAGCCAAACATAAAGGGGATCCGCAGCGCATGAATGCCGCAGTGATGGAAGCTTATAAAAAGCATGGTGCCAATCCTCTTGGCGGATGTTTGCCGATGCTGTTGCAAATTCCTATTTTCTTTGCCATTTACCGCGTACTGCTTAATGCCGTAGAACTTCAGGGTGCTTCATGGTTGGTGTGGTCAGATCTCTCTCGAATGGATCCATGGTTTGTATTACCAATTTTAATGGGAGCGACGATGTGGTATCAGCAACACATTACTCCCAACACATTTACCGATCCGATGCAGGCAAAACTGTTTAAATGGTTACCGGTGATTTTCACCTTTTTCTTTTTAACGTTCCCAGCGGGTCTGGTTCTGTACTGGCTGGTTAACAATCTTTTTTCTATTGCACAGCAATATATGGTTAACAAGCAGTTTAAGACTGTTGGAACAGAGGGTCAGGATAAGCATGTAGTGGAGAAGCCGCATGATAAAGATTGAAGCCGCTACACTCGAGGATGCCTATGCCCGGGCTGCTGCTAAGCTAACCTGCTCAGTAACGCAATTGCAAGTTGAAATTGTGCAGTACCCCGCGAAAGGATTTTTGGGTATATTCCAGAAAAACGCTATTATTGTAGCGCGTTGTAGTACTGCTGAAGCACCCAAGGAAGCATTGAAGGCAGTTGCTGAGGAAGTTCCCGTTATTGTAACCAAAGAGCGTGTTGTCACGGCATCAAGCGATGTGTTGGTGCGTGAGCGTACGGAGCAGGTGATTTATAATGACACCATCATGCCTGAAAGCTTTGTCACTGATCAGGAAGATGCCTATTTTGAAGCGGAAGCGCAAGAACATGTTGAGACACTGCACACTAACAGTACCATTGACACAAACTTTTTTGAAGATAAACGTGATGCCGAAGAGATTGCTCGGGAGATTGATACGAAAATCAATGTACTGTTTAAAACGATCTGTTTTGATATTGACACAATCAACGTATCGGTTTACGATAACGAGACCATTTTAGTAGAATTTACGGGAAAAGATGCGGCACTCCTCATTGGTAAGGAAGGGTACCGCTATAAAGCACTCTCTTATATGATATTTAACTGGATTAACTCCGAGTATAATATGCAGTTACGTCTGGAAATTGCCGAATTCTTAAAAAATCAAGAAGAGTCAATTTCTCGTTATTTGGTCAGTGTTATCGAAAATGTTGACCGTGACGGACGGGCACAGACCAAAGTTCTTGATGGAGTACTGGTGCAGATTGCTCTGAAGCAACTTCGGGATACTTATCCGGATAAATATGTCGCTATTCGTTCGACACGTGACGGATTGAAGTTTATTATTATTAACGATTACAATAATTATTAGAGGTTGCGCGTGAGTAGTACCATTGCTGCCATTGCCACCGCACATGGTATTGGCTCTATTGCTATTGTGCGGCTTAGTGGCATTAAGGCACTCTCAATTGCCAAAACCATGACCCATCGCCAGGAATTTATACCCCGTCATGCTACCTTGTGCGCTCTTTATAATCACCACCAGACACTTTTGGATGAAGCGATAGTATTGTACTTTAAAGCACCTTTGAGTTTTACGGCAGAAGATGTGGTTGAATTTCAATGTCATGGTGGTCTCATTGTAGCACGGCAGGTACTGCAGGCGACGTTAGATGCCGGGGCAGTTCTGGCACAGCCCGGAGAATTTTCCAAGCGGGCATTTTTAAATGGACGTATTGATTTAAGTGAAGCCGAAGCTATTGCACAGCTTATTGAAGCAAAAAGTGAAGATGCCGCTACTATTTTAGCCAAACAGATGAAAGGTTCTTTGCGACACTATGTCGAGACACTCCGTGATGAACTACTGAATATTTTAGCTTACTCGGAGGTAAGTATTGACTATGCCGAAGAGGATCTGCCGCAAGACCTCATTGAGCAGATAATGACCAAACTTCAGAATGTACACGGAACACTTCAAGAGACTTTAGAAGTATCACAACGCCGTATCGGTCTGATGCAGGGGTTTCGCGTCAGTATTATTGGAAAACCCAATGTTGGAAAAAGCTCGCTGCTGAATGTGCTGGTCAGCTATTCCCGTGCTATTGTCAGTGATATTGCCGGTACGACACGTGATACGATTGAAGAGCAGATAAAAATCGGTTCACATCTCATTAATATTGTCGATACTGCCGGTATTCGAGAAGCCAGTGATGAGATAGAACGCATTGGCATGGAGCGTACATTAGCGTCTGTACATGAGAGTGATATTGTCATTGCTCTGTTTGATGGCAGTAGTGCACGTGATGCCGAGGATATGGCAATTATTGAGTTAATACGTCGTTTTCAGAAGATGAAAGAGATTATAGTTGTCATCAACAAAAATGATTTGGAACAGCAGTTTGATGTGCAGGAGCTTGCAGAGTATAAGCCGTTACAGATGAGTTGCAAAGAGAGTAGCCGCGAATTGGTTGCCACCCTTCAAAAGATAATGGATACTACAAACAGTTCCGATGAGATAATGCTCATTTCGACCCGTCAAGTAGAAGCAGTTTCTAAAACGCTACATGCTATTGAAGCATCGTTTGTACCACTTCAGGAACAGGAATTGGAGATATTCTCTTTTCATCTTAACGAAGCACTTCATGCCATTGCTTCCATTACACGCCCGTTTGAAAACGATGAGATGCTCGACAAGATGTTCGGAAGCTTCTGTTTGGGAAAATAATGAACTTTTTGGCCATTGATTTAGGACTTAAGCGCATTGGTTTGGCCTACAGTGCGGAGGGCACCATTGTTACACCGCTTCGGGCAATTGAGCGACGTAATCGATATCAAGCCGCTTCAGAGGTGCGTACCGTTATTGAAGCGTGGCATATTGAAGCTGTCATCATCGGTATTCCCATGGGCGGCAGTAGTGAGGCGGAGATGCGTCGTCGCGTGGCGCACTTTATGAATCTGGTGGCTTTTGAAGGTCCTGTTTACCATCAGGATGAGAGTGAAAGTTCCATAGAGGCTCAGGAGTTGATGTGTGGTATTATGAAGCAAAAACGCGACGGCCGAATCGACTCTCTTGCGGCAAAAATTATTTTAGACCGCTGGCTTAACACCAGAACGTGAGTATTGACCGGAAAAAACATAGTAAAAAAAACGTGATTAGGCTAGTCCAAAAAATGCTGCTGCATCATGTTCATCGTCATTTAAGTTTGTTTTGGAAAAGAGCGGGTCGTGTTCAAGTTTATTGCGAATGGTTGTTGTGCAGAACTCCCGAACATGAGTCCGGGCACATGCGATATCAAAAATAAAGCCAAGTCCGCTAAACTGGTAGGGGTCTTCTTGTTCAATACAGAGTAAAATACCTTCACACGATGTCTCAATGACGCTTACCATATCACGATAATCAATATCGAATTCTGTGGCATGCCAGCCCATATCTTCGAGTTCTTTGTCGGCAAAAACAGAAATACCATCTCCTGAGGAGTCGTCGTAATCACAGTGTCGGATATTGAGATCTAAAATCTCTTTCCATGCCGCAGCAGCTTTAATTAAGACGCGCTCATCATCTTCGACAATATTATAGTGTTGTCCCAGAATGTCTTGGAGTGAACGTTTGGTTTTCGGGGCTAATGCTGGTGCCGGTGTGGGAGTGACTGTACCACGATAAATTAGCGGATAGGATTCAAAATTTTCGCTAATGACCGTACCATCGTAAGTAATGGCAAATTCTTTGGTACTATTGATTGCTTGGAAAAGTTTGGATCGCTCTACCACAATAATTTCAGTAAACAGGTTGAACTTTTTCATAATCTCATCTCAATTTTTCTTTGAATTTTAGCACGTTAAACACAAAAAACTTCAAAGATGTGATGTTAACCTATGAGGTTAAACCTTTTTTTTGCTTTATTTTTGTATAATGGCGCAAAATTTTCGTCTTTTATGACGGTATCAAAGGCATATGCAATGGCATTGAATGTTTATTATGATAAAGATTGTAACTTAGAGCTTATTCAAGCGAAAAAAGTGGCAATGATCGGGTTTGGATCACAGGGTCACGCACACGCGGAAAATTTGCGTGATAGTGGTGTTGAAGTTATCATTGGTCTACGAAAAGAAGGGTCTTCCTGGGCAAAAGCCGAGGCTAAAAACTTTTCCGTGATGAGTGTGGCCGAGGCATCATCTGCTGCTGATGTGGTAATGATTTTACTCCCGGATGAGAATCAGGCTGAAATTTATGCCAATGAGATTGAACCCAACTTAAAAGAGGGTGCTACCATCGCTTTTGGTCACGGATTTAACATCCATTATGGGAGAATTCATCCCAGAGCAGACATTAATGTTACTATGATTGCACCAAAGGCTCCGGGACATACGGTACGGTCAGAATTTGTCCGTGGCGGTGGTATTCCCGATCTTATCGCCGTGGGTCAAGACCCTAGCGGGACGACTAAAGAGCTGGCATTGTCGTATGCGTCGGCTATTGGTGGCGGACGTACGGCTATCATTGAAACGACGTTTAAAGATGAGACGGAGACCGATCTTTTTGGAGAACAGGCTGTATTGTGTGGTGGAGTTACTTCATTGGTTCAAGCAGGATTTGAAACGCTAACTGAAGCCGGTTATGCTCCGGAGTTAGCATATTTTGAGTGTCTGCATGAACTGAAACTGATTGTGGATCTGATGTTTGAAGGCGGTATTGCCGATATGCGTTACTCTATTTCCAATACGGCAGAGTATGGGGATTATGTCTCAGGAAAACGGGTTGTTAACGATGAGTCAAAAGCAGCAATGCGAAAGATTTTACAAGAGATTCAAGATGGTCAGTTTGCTAAAGATTTTATTCTCGAAGGGCAGGCGGGATACCCTCGTATGAATGCTGAACGTGCCAATGCTCGTGCCTCACTGATTGAACAGACGGGCGTTGGGCTGCGTGACATGATGCCATGGATTGCCAAAAATAAAATTGTAGATCTCGATAAAAACTGATCCGGAAACGCTATATAAGGCGTTACTGGATGCTTCTTTGTAAAGTTTTCTTTTAAGAATCCTTTAACAATAATAGTGATACCATTTTTGAGTACGTACTAAATTACTTCAAAGGAAGCCGATGGTAGAAACAGATGTATTTTTGGCTTTGGGTTTGAAATTGTCTGCTGCAGCGGAATGTAGCGCATTCAAATTGGGTTGTACAGCAAGGTGTTCTTTATAATATTTTATAATGCAGTGAATGTTATTTTATAACACAGCACGCCGTAGTAGGTTCAGTGCGTTTTGATACACATAGTATTGTATAGATTATTATAAAGCATGATGTAAGTGAAGCCTCTGCTCTGATGTAGAGCATGTTGTCGAAAAGGCAACGATAATAAGGTATGGACTTCTCTTGAACCAGCCTCTTGCTAAGTGTCTTGGAACACTGCCTGTAACCAAATGCTATCTTCAAGGGCGGCTATTGCCCGAACTAAAGTGCTGCGTGAGCAGTGCTTTAATTGTGACCCCTCCAAAAGTAATGCCAAAAGGTGTGTGGACGTCGATGCGTGATACTACATTACGATAGTACAATCTCTCTAGATGCCGAGCGTGTTCCTTCAATAGGAAGACTATTTTGACCTCTGACCGTATAGACAAGCGATACTTTAGTGTCATCTGTCGTATTGGCATGGGCACTGTGTAAGATTTGACAATGAAACAGGACGATGTCTCCGGCATGTAAATTGGAGTGAACCCGCTGGGCTAAAATCTTTTGATTGCGTTGCAAATCAGTTCGAAAACATTGTGTCGATGTAAACTGTTCCGCCTCAAAATGCATGGTATGACTTTTTGGAATAAACTCCAGAAGACCGTTGTCAAGATACTCCTCACCTAGACTGAGCCAGACACTTAGCAGATTGTCGGTTTCAAAATGCCAATAACGACGATCTTGATGCCAACAGGTTGAGGAGATGTCGGAAGGGAATTTTGTCATAATAGAGTTGTGGTGTGCCAGTGTTAAAACCGGTGTGTCGTGGAGAAGTTGTTTTAAGATGGGGCGGATATTATCATTTGTCATCCAGGTGCGAAAAATTGGATCTCTTTGATATACCTGACGCAGGCGGCGCAAAGTTCTTGTCTGCTTTGATATTCCATGGTACTCCTCTTCTGTTTCAACTGGGGGAGTTGTGTGATGTATGTGATGCCAAGCAGCACGGTGCAACATTTGCGTCTCATTTTGGGAGAGAAACCCCCGCAAT
>JALUJE010000227.1 GCA_027057185.1 Helicobacteraceae bacterium
CCAAAACTACCATCGGAGCATGAGTAATGGTCGCCGATGCTTTGGCAGTATAGCTGCGCTCTTCTGATGCATCGCGTCCTTTTTGCGAAACAATTTCCCCGTCATCGACAAAAAGATCCACCAATCCTACAGCCTGATCGAGCAGACCTCCGGGGTTGTTACGGAGATCCAAAATTATGCCCTGATCGTGATCCATATGTTTTTTAATCTCTTTTTTGACACCACCGACCACCTTTTTATCGAAACTGGTAACACGCAGATAGAGAATATTGTCAAAAATCTGTTTGGAGTAGACCGATTGAATTTTAATAACGTCACGAATAATATGAATTTCAAGAGGTTTGGGTTCATCTTGACGAACAATGGTGATGTCAATAGGAGTACCTACTTCCCCGCGCATAATGTTGACCGCCTCATCAATGGTCATATTCAATGTGGAGTCGTCATTAATTTTTAAAATAATATCACCGGCCTTTAAACCGGCTTTGTCTGCGGGAGTATCTTCTAGCGGTGCTATGACGGTTAGCGCTCCGTCTTTCATACCCACCGTAATACCCAGACCGCCAAATTCACCATTGGTCTGAACTTTCAAATTTTCATAATGCTTTTTGTTGAGGTAGGTGGAATGGGCATCTAAATTGCTCATTAGTCCTTGGAGGGACTTTTCCATCAGCTCCTCAATCGTTAAGTTATCGACATTGTAACGTTCAACAATGCTGAGTACTTTGGTAAACTTTGCCAGAGATTCGAGTCGAGAAGCCTTGGTTTCTTCTTGAGTAGGCTCACTTTTTGCTAACAGTGTTGTCGAAAATGTAAGACCTGCTATGGCAGCAACACTGAGAAAGCCCATCACGATAAATTTTCTGTTTTTCATTACGATATCAATTCCTTAATTTAAAAGATACATTATATACAAAAGCGCATTAAAAATTGATTATTTATTGGAGAGAATGGGGTGTTAGGGAGCATTTACATGTAAATTTTTATTTACATGTAAACTTAAAGTGACGTCGGTCTAAAAAATCCCGGCAAGGAGTTTCATAACATCACTGCCGCCGGTACCTTTGACATAGTCAAGGATGACGGGAGTAAACTGTTGTATCATATCGGCTTTGAGACCTAATGACGAGAATTGGGAGGCTACGGCAGCCATACCCCCTGCGTTGCCACCCAATGCACCGGTAACACTGCTCAGACCGCCACCGACACTTGGTGCAGCACTTAAAAGGGAGTCAATTCCCGGTACGGATGAGGCGACTTTAGAAAAGTCTTTGGGTGAGAGGGATTGTTTGGCATAATTTAAGATACTCCCTGCGCCACCAGATGCCTGATTCTCCGTGACACCAAGTTGATTTACCAGTAGGGTGGTCAAATCATTTCCACCAACGGCTTTAGCAACATTTTGGGCTGCAGAGGGCTCGTTCCCCGGTAGCATTGAGGTGACCTTATCGAGATCCATCGCCAAAAGAGATGTCGTAGTTAGTCCAAAAAAGAGCAGGGTACTTAATAGTGTTTTATGTAACATGGTTACTCCTATGTTAAATTTAAAGAACTATAACATTCTAAAGGTTAACTGGAAGTAACAACTTCAATAATCATATCAGCAATTTCGATTCGATCGCCTGCACGAATTTTAGCACGTTTTCGTAATTCCGCTTCACCGTTTCTGCGGACATATCCCAACGAGATAATGCGTTTGGCCTCAGCACCGCTATCGACAAGGTCGAGGACTTTGATAAGTTTATACAATTCAATATAGTCATCACGTAATTGGTAGTGCATTAGACCGCTTCATGATTTTTTTTCAAAGGTAGCATCAATGAAACCGTTTTGAAGTTTCAAAATGAGAAGAAATAGTCATAACGACTCCTTGTTTCTATATTTTTTCATGGGCTGCCTTATCTCTAAGATTGACGCCGTATCATTTTTTTGTATCTGATGCACTGTGAATAGTAATGATTCTTTTGCCCCGCTTGAGTGTGATGCTGATAGGATCATCATGATGTTTAAAAAACAGCAGGAATTTTAAGGTTTCAAGCTTGGGAACCTCCTGATTGTCGAGGGAGAGCAGAATATCATCTTTCTGAATTCCCAGAGTCGATGCCAGAGAATCTTTGAGGACACTGAGGACTTTTAACTGCTTGGCAGTATCGAGCATCACACCGAGTTTTAAAGGTTCTTTGACCGTCATCTGATTGGTATAAAGGATAAAATCGGCACTCTGTTCGACTGTAGGCATGTCCTGTGCAATAATGCTGTAGGGAAGATTGAGTCGTCGATGAAGACGTTCGGGAATTCCGTGGTGGTTTATAATATGTCCGACACCGGCAAGGACGACAAATGTATCGATATTATGAGTCTGAATATATGCTGCTGCCGTCTCTGCCATGGTTTCTTCCCAAAGAATCTGTGATTGATAGAGAAAATCATTATTGGGTGTAGTACTGTTGTTGTCGTGCATTGCCTG
>JALUJE010000228.1 GCA_027057185.1 Helicobacteraceae bacterium
GTCCATATCCGTGACATCTCCAGTTTCTACGGCATCACCCATTGTAATGGTCACGGTAATTCCTTCGGTCTTGATGATGCTCCCAGTTTGACTGAACTTGATAGTCACCGTGGTTTTAGGTAACACGTTATGTACCTTCGATAAATCCAACGTTACCGAGAAATAAGCACCAATCACTGTTGAGACGCCACTAGAGGCCTTAAAATCGATGATGCGTTGTTCATTTTCAGCTATTACTGGATTTATCTTTAATTGAATTGAATCCGCATTATATGGTGGTTGCGTGAGGCCATTGTCGCCAGGATAAGAGGGATAACTCGATAGATCACCAGAAGTAACAGTTGAAGCAAAGGGTACGGCAACAAGGCTCATTGGTTTGTTTGCTAAGTTAAACGTAGCAGCCACGGTAGAAGAGATGCCTCCAGCAAAGTCGTAAAATCTAAAACCAGTGTAAATCACATCAGTTCTCCAATAATAGCTCATACCTTGACTCACCGTACCATCTAATGTACTGCTTTGTGTTAATGAAATGGTTCTCGTTATTGTTACCCCAGCTTCCAGTCCAGCTTGTATTTTACCGAATTCTTTCTTGAAAATCCAAACTCCAGATTCCAATTTCCACTCAAACTGCGTTGATACTGATATTGTTGTTTCAGTCTTTTGCGTTATCGTATGTGATATGGTTACTGTACTACCCGGACTCCCTAGTTGGCTTGTAGGATTGTTTTCACCCGGATAGGGTGGAGGATTACGAATTTCAAAATAGGGAATTAGCACATCCGTGATGACATCATCTTGAGGTTGGTCATAGAACCATGCCCCAAGTATGCGACCATCAAACGTATGCCATGATGAATCATAGAAGAGCTCGACGAGCTTCCAAGTATTCGTGAGATAACCACTAGGATTTGCTATGCGGATTTCAATGTTATAGGTGCCTGGGCCTGAAAGTACAGGAGCCAAAGAAATGTAACTACCGCCAGCAGCAAGAAATTGGGATGAAGGAGCGGAATCTGTAACCTGACCATTGACTAGGATGGTAACCGTGGGATCTCCCGTTTCATAACTATTTTTAGCTAATCTCATCTTAGTTTCTGGATAGTCTTTTACTTGGTAGACATCCAATACTAAAAACAAGGAATGTTTATCTGCGCGTGGAGATAACCACATATTTCGAGCCAACGTGGGTCGCACGACCATAGAGTCATAATCCTTAAAGTTTACCAGTTGCCATGAACCACGAGACGCTTTTGCACCAATGATTTCAAATGTCACGACATAATTTCCAGGTTCGTTAATGGCATTGTAGGCCGAAAACCAACTTCCAGTACCTGTAAAACTCGATGTTGAACCATAGAATACGCTGTTGCCGTTAATGGTAATGTTGATGTTTCGATTTTGAGTGTCACTCACGCGGGCAAGAGTTAACCAAAACTCAGGGTAATCATAAAGGCTTTCGACTACAATGTTCAGGCTCAGGCGTCCATCTGCGGGGAATGGAATGTCAGATACAATAATTTCGCTACCATTTCCAGCTGCGGCCGTGGGAGCAACTGTTGCTAGCGTCGACCCCAACAATGGGATCATAAATAAGAGAAATACGATTCTAATTCTCCCGTTTTTTAAGATTTTGTTTTATTAAAAGCATAGATTACAGCAGAAAAAATAGTTTTCAGCGCCGAGTTGTAGACAAATATTCAGATTTTTTTCATCAGGTGCAAAATCCTATGACTCTGTATGCAGCAGTGCAACAGACGGCACACCTGAAGGCATCTAAAACCATTGCCATCTATTTTAGGGCATCAATGAAACCCTTTTTTCCATCACAAAAATTTCTACAAAGTAATGATGACGGCAGTATTGACTTTTCACTCTCATTTACTCAAGCTATTGAAATTTTGCCTTTTATTAAGCAATGGCAGCCCCACATAACCATTTTAAGTCCACAGACACTAAAAGATGAACTTATTGACGACCTGCGTTGTAGTCTCCAGCATCATTGCCGTTAAAGCACGTTTATACTTCATCGGCTTGTGAAAGCAGCGCGAGCATCCACTCAATGGTGAAGCGCACGCCCGAACCGGTGGCTCCATAGGGGTGACAATCCCAAGGGGTTTCGCTGTATGCCGGTCCGGCAATATCAAAATGCATCCATTTTTGCTTCATCCCTTTGTCAATAAAATTGTCCAAGAACATGCCTGCGGTAATAGCACCACCGTAAGGCTTGGAACCGACATTGCTAATATCGGCAATATCGCTTTTGAGTAACTTTTTCAGATGTGCATTGAACGGCAGTGAGGCAAGTAGTTCGCCGCTGGGAGCGGCAATTTTGGCAAATTGGTGTTTGAGTGTGTTTGAATGTCCCATCATGCCCACCGTGTAAGGACCCAGTGCCACCATACACGCTCCGGTCAGGGTGGCATAGTCAAAAAGATAGTCGGCCGTGACCTCCTGTTGTGCATAGGCGAGGGTGTCGGCAAGTACGAGTCGTCCCTCGGCATCGGTATTGCGTACCTCAACCGTGGTACCATTTTTAGTTTGGAGTACATCGTCGGGTTTGTAGGCGTCGCCGTTAAGCATATTTTCCGCTGCGCCGATAAATCCGTGTACTTCAATGGGCAGCCGAAGTTCACTTACCGCTTTGAGAATTCCTAGTACGGCACATGCTCCTGCCTTGTCCATCTTCATGCTCACCATAGAAGTGGGTGATTTTAGGCTAAGTCCGCCGCTGTCATAGGTGAGCCCTTTACCGACCAAAGAGATAACCCGCTGTGGGTTTTCAGGAGTATAGCTGACATGAATGAGCCGTGGTTTATGTACCGATGCCCTGCCTACGGCAAGCATGGCATGCATCCCTTCGGCGTTGAGTGCTTGTTCGTCGAGTACGTGGCAATTTAGTCCATGTTCCTGGGCCAGTTTTTGAGATATGTCAGCAAGTGCCGGTGGTGTAATGTCATTGGGAATGGTGTTGACCAGATTTCGGACATAGTTGACGCCATGGCAAACAATACTGCGTTGCTCAATCTCTTCTTGAAGTGGGGCACTCTCAAGCAGAGTGCCGTCAAAATTTTCATGACTAAGGTAACAGTGCTGAAATGCCGAGGGCTCTTTTTTGGATTTGTAAGTGTCAAAACTGTAGAAACCCAATACCAGACCGTCTACAAGTGCGGGAGTATTTTTGGCAAAATACTGTGCTACTTTGGCAGAGGTGTAATTCGATGCTTTAAGACAGCGAACGGCTTGGGTGGCGGCCGAGCGAATGGCATCGCGATTGAGCTTTTCAATACCGCAGTACAGTAGTCCTTTTTCATGCAATAGCACGATCTGATCTTGGGTGGCTTTAAAGCCCGCCTTGTTCAACAGCTCATGATGGGTGCTATCTTTTAGCAGTGATTCAGTGAGAAAAATAACGGTTATGTCGGCATCAATAGATGCTAGAGGTGTATCTAAAAATTTTATATTCATGGTATGCTCCAAATTTACATGTAAAGTATTTAATCGAAATGCAGCAGCTCTTTTGCCTGCATCATATCTTTGTCACCGCGCCCGGAGAGATTGACAATGACGAGTTGCCCGGCAATATCGGGCAACTTTTTAAGATAGGCAACGGCATGAGCACTTTCAAATGCCGGAATGATCCCCTCTTTTTGAGAGAGCCAGACAAAGGCATCGAGGGCTTCGTCATCGGTAATGTTGTCGTAGTGCACCGAGCGATTCTCTTTGTGAAACGCATGCTCAGGCCCAATGCCGGGGTAGTCCAGACCCGCAGAGATGGAGTGTGCTTCTAAAATTTGTCCGTCATCATTTTGCAGCAGGTAACTCATTTGACCGTGCAGTACACCGGGGCGACCTTTGAGCAAAGAAGCACCGTGTTGGGTGCTCTCAACCCCCAGTCCGCCCGCCTCAATGCCAATGCAGGTGACAGATTCGTCCTCCAAAAAGTGCTGAAACATGCCAATGGCGTTGGAACCACCGCCAATACAGGCAATAACACTGTCTGGCAGGCGGTTCTCTTTTTCCAAAATCTGTCGGCGCGCTTCCCAGCCAATAATGGCCTGAAAATCACGTACCATCATAGGGTAGGGGTGTGGGCCGGCAACCGTACCGATAATGTAAAAAGTATCACGCGCATGGGTGACCCAATGACGAATCGCATCGTTCATGGCGTCTTTAAGTGTACGTGAGCCGCTCTGTACGGCCTTGGGTTTAGCACAGAGTAGTTTCCTGCGAAGGAGGTTGAGCTGTTGAGGTGCTAGATCTTTTGCGCACATGGGGATTTCACATTCTAGCCCCAGAAGTGCGCAGATGGTAGCGGTTGCAACACCGTGCTGTCCTGCACCCGTTTCGGCAATAATTTTCTTTTTTCCCAGACGTTTTGCCATGAGTCCTTGTGCAATGACATTGTTGACTTTATGGGCTCCGGTATGGTTGAGATCTTCTCGTTTTAGATAGATGCGTGCACCAAGCTCCCGAGAGATATTGTGTGCAAAATAGAGTGGAGAGGGACGACCGACATAATCTTTAAGATAGTAATCTACCTCGGTCCAGAAATTTTTCTCGAAACGGATTTTCTCATATTCACTATGGAGTTCCAGCAGGGCAGGCATAAGGGTTTCGGGAACGTAACGCCCTCCGAACATGCCAAAATGTCCGCGGTGATCAGGATCAAATGATGAAGGAGTAGGGATATACATTAATCAACTCCTATGAGAGTATAAACGTTGGTAAGCGGCTGAATCTTTTTCTCTCCATCAAGAAAATTAAGTCCTAAAATAAAACAGGCTTCGACACATTCACCATGAGATTTATTGATGAGTTTTACGGCGGCTTCAGCCGTGCCGCCGGTGGCAATAAGGTCATCAATCAAGAGTACTTTGGCATCGTGTTTGCCGCGAAAGGCATCGACATGTATTTCGACCTCATCGCTTCCGTACTCCAGATCGTACGATTCTGAGACGGTATGATGGGGCAGTTTGCCTTTTTTTCGGATGGGAACAAATCCAAGATGCAGCATCTGTGCAAGTGCCGACCCAAAAATAAA
Organism: Helicobacteraceae bacterium; assembly: GCA_027057185.1. Lineage (GTDB taxonomy): Bacteria > Campylobacterota > Campylobacteria > Campylobacterales > Sulfurimonadaceae > QNZR01. The sequence continues at coordinate 5,042 of JALUJE010000228.1, forward strand.
GCCGCGAGCGTCAATGCCGGCAATAAAGTCAAGAGGATAGTCACGATAACGCTCATGAAGATGTGTCATAAGCGTGGCATAGGCATCGGCATGGTTGAGCAAGGTGGTAATGTCTTTAAACACAATACCAGGCTCGGGAAAGTCTTTAATATCTCGAATGGCATTGGTAATAATTTGTCTGTCTTCACTATTTAGCATGGTTTAAATAAGGGCATCTATGCGACCCTCAAGCTCCTTGATTTTTGTTTTTAACCGGTCATTGGAGAGGCGGTGTTGTGAGTTGCGCTGTTTGAGTGTTTTGATCTCAGTACGCAGTCGGCTCACCTCTTCGCTTAAAATATCGACATTGCCTAGAGCACGTTGCAGTTGAATCTGGTATTTTCGAATGAGTACCTCTGCCTCTTTGAGCGTGAGTTTCATCATGTCATTGCTTTTTTGTTCTTTGATGGTGATGCTCTTAAAATAAAACATCTGAACAAACATGTAAATAGCAGCAACAGAGACTACGGTTAACAACGACCATTCCCAAAACATTAATTACCCTTCTATGGCTTCAATTTTAGCAATACGTCCGCTATGGCGACCACCTTCAAAATTGGCGGCAATCCATGCATCAATAATGGATTCGGTAACACCCTGACCGACAACACGCTCTCCAAAACATAAAATATTGGCATCGTTGTGTTGCCGTGCCATCTGTGCGGTGTAGGCATCGTGACATAAGGCGGCGCGAATACCTTTAAAACGGTTAGCCGCCATACTCATGCCAATGCCAGAACCGCAAATAAGGATGCCCTGACTTCCGGTGTGTTCACGAACGTTTTGTGAGACGGCCACCGCATAGTCGGGATAATCCACACGCTCTTTGTTAAAGGGTCCCATGTCGACAACATCATGCCCTTTCTCCTGAAGCAGTGTAACAACATAATTTTTTAAATCCAGACCGGCATGATCGGTACCCACATAAAACTTCATACTACATCCTTAAGCTATTAAAAGTTTCAATACCATCTGAATGGGCCAGATAAGCAGAAAATCTTTTAACGGGGTCATCAAGATAACAATAACAACAATGATACCATAAGGCTCCGCTTTTTGAAAAAATTCGGCAACGTTGTCCAGTTTATATTTTAAACTCAGATACATTACAAAATGTGCACCGTCAAACTGGGGAATGGGCAGCAGGTTAAAGACTGCCAGCACGACATTGATGAGTAGCAGTTTCATTACCAGCAGATAGCTGAAAATATAGACGAGAGAATCTGCTTCTGTCGGTGGGGTCATAGCAACGAGTGCAATAGATGCAAGGGTGGCAACAAAAAGATTGTAGGCAATGCCGGCAAGGCTGACCTGCATGGCGGCATTATAGCCGCCGTTGTTGATCACGGTACGAATGTTGATGGGAACGGGTTTTGCCCAGCCAAAGAGAAAGCCGCCCTCAACACCCAGAAGTAGGGGAATGAAATACATGGCCGCAGGTACAATAATGGAGCCGACCGGATCAATGTGAATAATGGGGTTAATGGAGAGCCGCCCCGCATTTTTTGCCGTGGAGTCACCATAAGCATAGGCAATGAGTCCGTGCATAATCTCATGACCGATAATGGCAATAAGCAGTGCCAAAATGGCGGCGGTAATCTTTAAAAGTTCAATAGAGTCCATAATCATCTTTATCGTGCTTATGACGTTCGGCTATGGCACGATCCAAAATATCTTTTTGTTCCAGATCGGTAGGGGTCTTTCCAATGCGATCCCAACGAATTTCCCAGTTATTGTCCATACTAAAATAGATAAACCACGGGGTACCTTCTATAAGACCGTAGGGTACGGTTCCCCAGAAGCGGCTATCATTGGAATGGTCACGATTGTCTCCCATCATAAAGTACTCATTTTCGGGTATTTTAACAAAAGGGAGTTGAAAAATCGGTTGCGGGTACCTACCGTCATTGGTGATCTTTTCATCATGATGAATACCCGGATGCGCTATCATGTAAGGATCTTTTACCCATAGCTTTCCGGCATAGTCCAATAACTCATGCTTGGGAAAGTGTTCCTTAATAAAGGTATTGCCCTCAACAGGATGCAGGTAAAGACTTTTATCTAAGATAAACAGTTCATCACCCGGTGTCGCAACGCAGCGTTTGACATAATGAAGCTTGGGATCTTTGGGGTAGCGAAAAATAACAATATCGCCGCGCTGGGGTGCATCACCGTCTATAATATGTCCATCAGTGCCGGGAATAAGGGGAATCTCCAAAAAGGGAATGTGTGGCGTTGGGGTGCCGTAAACAAATTTTTTGGCAAAAAGGTGGTCTCCGATTAGTAAGGAGTCTTTCATGGAACCACTGGGAATTCTAAAGGCTTGCGCCACAAAGAAAATGATGAACAGAACAATAATGACCGTTCCGGTCCAGGAGTTGGAAAATCTATAGGCTTTATGGGCCGCATGGAGCGCTTTCTCTTTCAATTAATCCTCTTTTTTATGTGCGGTTGCCGCACGTAGTGTATTTTGTAGAAGCATGGCAATGGTCATGGGACCCACACCTCCGGGTACGGGGGTAATATAGGAAGTTTTGGGAGCAACATTGGCAAAATCGACATCGCCGACCAGTTTTCCCTCCTTGTTACGATTAATACCGATGTCAATGACAATGGCATCTTCTTTGACCATATCTTCGGTAATGAGGTTGATAACGCCTGCTCCAACAAGTATGATATCTGCTTTTTTGGTGTATGCGGCAAGATCTTTGGTATGAATATGGGTAATGGTAACGGTGGCATTAGCATTGAGTAGCAGTGCTGCCATAGGTTTTCCGACAATGTTGGATGCACCGACGACAACGGCATCTTTACCGTGAACGTCAATGCCATACTCACGCAGAAGCTCCATTACGCCCAGTGGCGTGCAAGGAACAAATCCTTCGAGTCCGGTAGTAAGTCGTCCGACATTGTAAGGGTGAAACCCGTCTACATCTTTTTCGGGTGCAACCAGCTCAAGCAGTTTGGTCGTATCAATCTGTCGCGGTAGCGGCAATTGAATTAAGATGCCGTCAATATTG
>JALUJE010000229.1 GCA_027057185.1 Helicobacteraceae bacterium
ACAATTTATTGCCTACGGTAAATTTAATCAACTCGTTAACGACAATATTGCTACCAAAAGTGAAAAAGCACAAATTTTTTATAACTATATGATGCAGGAACGATTTAGAATTCAGCTTTCCACCATTAAAGAAAACCTGAGTTCTACTGCCGTAAGACAAGCTATCATCACACGTGATCGCGACCGGTTATATGGACTGCTATCCAAACGTTATGGTGCGCTTCACAATAATTTTCCATTTTTTAATATTATGCATGTCGTGCTGCCGGACAATCGCTCATTTTTACGTTTGCACCAACCCAAAAGTTATGGTGATGATCTCAGTGACGCACGACCCATGCACATCGCTGTGAACCGAAAAAAAACATGGTTACACGGTCTGGAAGTAGGTAAATACGGTATCTCCTACCGAACGGTCTATCCCATTGTTTACGACGGAGTATATTACGGTAATTTTGAAATTGGATCTCCCGTGAAAAATGTCATTCAGGATCTTGAGCAGCTTCTAGGACTCAATATCATCTTAACCATTAATAAAGAGTATTTGAGTGTATCGCAAAATGATCTGCCACCATCATATGACCGGCAACGCAATATTATTTTTGCCTCCGATCTTTTCACCTCGCTGCAGACAAAACTTCAAGCAGACACGCTAATACACTATCATAATAAAACCTACATGATTGAACCCGGTATTAAGCTCTATAACTTTAGCGGTGATGCCATAGGTGAGTTTTTTTACGCTTTTGATATTTCACATGAACTGGAAAAAAAACAGAACTATATTCTGGCGAGTTTTCTCATTGGTGTCATTATTATGATATTGATTCTGGCACTATTGAGTTATAACTTCAATAAAATCATCAGAAAACTTAATGAAAGTGAACGTTACAGTCACCTGATTTTGAATACGCAAAAACATATTATTTTTGTCACCAGTGGCGAACATCTTATTGATGGAAACAACGCATTTTTACATTTCTTCCACTACGGTTCCATTGAGGCATTTAAAGAGCATCACGACTGTGTCTGCCAATTTTTTCAAGAGCACCCCAATCCCGAATACATTACCGGTGCCACCAAAGAAGGTATGAATTGGGTAGAATACGTTGTCAAGCATCCCCAAATTGAACACAAATGCCTTATTGAAATCCATCAAAAAAAGAGTATATTTACCCTAAAAGCTAATGCTACCACGATGAAAAAACGCTCCATTACGGTGGTCACCATGCAAGACATCACCAAACTCGAACGTCACAATCGTGAACTCGAACAGATATCGCAAACCGATGCCTTAACAAAAATTTACAATCGTACCTTCTACAACAGTATTGTCAATACCCTCTACAACAGTACCGATATGATCTCTTTAAGTGTTATTTTTATTGACATTGACCATTTCAAAAACATTAATGACGCATATGGTCACGATTATGGCGACACTGTACTTAAAAAAATTACGGCACTCATTAGTGCTATGATTCGAAATTCTGACTATTTCATTCGATGGGGTGGAGAAGAGTTTCTATTGTTACTTCCCAACAGCAACCATGACAATGCTCTAAAGCTGTGTGAAAAACTCCGCAGCCGTATTGCCGCACTCTCATTTCATAAAGTCGGTCACGTAACATGCAGTTTCGGTCTGACACAACGACGGTTTGACGATGATGAAGCCAGCGTTTTAAAACGTGCCGACGATGCGCTCTACCGCGCCAAAAAAGGCGGTAGAAACCGTGTGGAGCGACTATAATTTAAAATTGGTAAAAATACCCCACCCTTAACCTAAAATCCGGTGAGCCGTCATCAAGTCCCAGGTCAACTGAACCACGCAGACTACCATTGCTCTGAACGACATAGTCCGTACCCAGAGTTAAATCCATCTGCTCGACTTCTGTTGCCATTGTCAGCTCTGCAATGCCGTGAAGCCGCTCATCAATCTTATATATGAGACCGCCTCCCAGTTGCAAGGAAAATTCTCTGTCATCATCCCATCTGTCATTCACTTCAACAGAAGAGAGTCCTGCCATACCGGTAATAACGGCTTGAGTATTCAGCGGGTGCCGAATCGCACCAAAAACACCAAAGTTTGTCTTATCGCCGCCAACATCTTCATCACCTATGGGAAGTGACAGGTGTCCACCGACACTGATCTGATTGTTCTCCCAATTATCAAGGTGATATTTCACGCCAATTACCGGATCACGCAATCCGGATTCACTCGAACCGTGATCATAATCTAATGACAAAAATCCGGCGGAAATTCCGACTTCCAGACGGGGAGCAACCGGCGCACCGCCTCGAATAAGAATGCCCATACCATCAAAATCATCATCATTGATATAACTTACAGAACCTTCAGCATAAGCTCCCTGTGCCTGCGAAGCATCCTGAAAAAACCTATCGAACAGTTTCACATTGTCCATAGTCGCCGTACCGGCATAGAGTGTTTGCACAG
>JALUJE010000230.1 GCA_027057185.1 Helicobacteraceae bacterium
TTCATAAAGGAGCGGACAAACAAAGTATACAAGCAACTCTTGACAAGGCCAATGCACTCCGTAAGCGACTTCTTAAGGGCGAAGATTTCGCCAGCTTGGCAAAAGAATACTCTCAAAGTCGCGAAGCCAATGAAAGCAACGGCAGTTTAGGCTTTATAAAAAAAGGATATATGCCTCTTCCTTTTGAAAACGTTGCATTTTCTCTGAAAAAAGGAGATATCAGTAAGCCAATCCTGACAGAATTTGGTTATCATATCATTAAAGTGACCGACAAACTTCCTGAGCGCATAGCTCCCTATGAAGAGGTAAAAGAGTTTATTCGTAAATATCTGCAAGAGAGAGAAATCATCAAGAACACTCTGACACATCTTAAAAAACTTCGTGATGAGGCAGATATTGAGATCATTGAAACTTCAGGAAAGTCATCCGGTCACTAAAATGGCTTGAAACTATGGTTGTTGGCTCCATCTGGAGCTTGATGAATATTCTCATTATGTCATAATAAAGGATTGTCTCATGAAGAAAACACAGACCATATCACGACATTGTATCATTCATGTCTTGGCATTGTTACTGTTAATATCTACAATAGTGCATGCAGCACCAGAGGCCTATTATTCGCTTGAAAATAGAGTACAGCAAGACAACAGCCAACTTCGCAATCCTAAAGGTATTGCACTCGACAGTTTGGGTAATATTTATATAGCAGATACCGAGAACCATCGCATTCAAAAATTTGTGCCCGGCAGCACCGAGGGTATCACTGTAGCCGGAGGTCATGGTCAAGGTGCCGCTTCAAACCAATTGCATACGCCCTATGACGTTGCCATAGACAGCAACAACAATCTCTATGTCTCTGATACTTTTAACCATCGTATTCAAAAATTCACCCCGGGAAGCACTGAAGGTATTACCGTTGCAGGGGGTCATGGTCAAGGTAATGCTGCCAATCAACTCAATACTCCTTACGGTATTGCTGTAGACAAAAATGGAACACTCTATGTTGCCGATGTTTTCAATGGACGTATTCTAAAATTTGCACCCGGAAGCCGTAAAGGCGTTATCCTTATTGGACAAGGTAGTTCTATATTGGCTGGAGATCAACTCTATTTTCTGACAGATATTGCCATAGACAACAATGGAATACTTTATATTGCCGATAAGTTAAATCATAAAATTCAAAAATTCACTCCCAAAAATGCTACGCTTGTCACCGTGGCCGGAGGTCATGGCAAAGGTTCTGCTACAAATCAATTACATGCACCCAGAAGCATTATTCTTGATAAGCAGCATAATCTGTATGTCGCCGATAGCGGCAACCACCGTATTCAAAAATTTATCTCAGGAAGTCTTCAAGGTATCACAATTGCCGGAGGTCACGGTGAGGGTGTTGCCAGAAATCAGCTATCTAACCCCCAAGATCTTGTACGTGGAGCTAATGGAACACTCTACGTTGTAGATACCGCAAACCAGAGGATCCAAAAATTTTCTCCCAAAAACACGAAAGGTATTACAATAGCCGGTAGTAGTCACTCGCATAATGAGCTCATCCCTTTTCATGCTCCTCGAAGTGTTGCCATCGGAAAATCCGGAGCTATTTATGTTGCCGATACTCTTAACCATCGTATACTAAAATTTACTTCTGGCAATACAGAGGGAATCGTAGTGGCCGGAGGAACTACCAAGGGTTCAGCTATGGATCAATTAAACCGTCCTCTAGGTATTTTTCTTGATTCCCATGAAAATCTTTACGTTACCGATAGTGACAACCATCGCATTCAAAAATTTTCTCCCGGAAACACTGAAGGCGTTACCGTCGCCGGAGGAAATGGAGAAGGGGCAGCTCAAAATCAACTACGCTATCCACGCAGTGCAGCACTCGATACAGATGGTAACCTTTATGTCGTGGATACTGCAAATCAGAGAGTTCAGAAATTTTTTCCCGAAACTGCTGAAGGCATCACCGTTGCCGGGAAACACGGTAATCGTTTTATTATGACACGCCTGCATGATCCCAGTGGTATTGCTATTGATAAAAACAGTAATCTTTATATTACTACCGGTCATCAGGTTCAAAAACTCATACCGCACACTGCGCAGGTTGTAACTGTAGCCGGTACCCCCGGTTATGGATCAGATGCCAACCAACTAAACAGACCTTCTGATCTCACACTCGACCAAGAAGGAAATCTTTACGTTGTCGATACCAATAATCAACGTATTCAAAAATTCACTCCCGGCAGCGCCATAGGAATAACCGTAGCCGGAGGAAATGGATACGGCTCGGACATGAATCAGCTCAATGGTCCTGGCGGTATTGCACTCGATGCCACTCAAACCTTCTATGTGGCCGATACCCAAAACAATCGTATTCAGTTCTTTAGTACCGCATCATCAGCAACATCTTCCGCTCTTATGTTGTATCTACTCCAATAAGATACTTTTGAAATCAGAATCATCTCTGTATGGTTTTGATACTTCCGAGTTACGTATTACTATTAATTATAGCTTTATAGCCGCATAGAAAACATAACTAATGAAAAACATGATATAATAGGTAGTATAATTTGGAGTCAAAAAATGAAACTTACAATGAACTATCTTGTTTTATCTATTTTTAGCCTGTTCACACTGGGCATCACACATCTGAGTGCCGGTATTATCAATACCAAACATAATCTTTCCGTTTCCAATACTGCCGGAACCATCAAAGCACAATCAGAAACTGAAATCTGTGTCTTTTGTCATATTCCCCATCAGGCTCGCCCTTTGGGAAAGCCTCTTTGGAATCGGAGCATGCCGACATCCAACTACACCATGTATGACAGTACATACCTGCGCCGTTTGGGCTACCCGGAAATGGCATCGGATCTTGGAACCCTCAACGACACTCCGGGTGCGCTCTCCCGTCAGTGTCTGAGCTGTCATGACGGCACGGTTGCCGTTGGTGCCGTCTTTAAATTGCGGCGTGAATTTATGAATGGTAATGCCATTGCCATGGATGGCACCGATGGTGATGGTACTATTCCTGCGACGGCAGCAGGTTTTATTGGAACGGATCTCTCCGTGCATCACCCTGTCGGTGTAGAGTACAATCCTACCATAACCAAAAACTTTGATGTCGGTACACGCTCTTCAGAACTTAAAGTTGTCCCCGATGCTCCCATTAAGTTATTTAATTATGGTGGTAAAAAATATGTGGAGTGCTCCTCATGCCACGACCCTCATAAAGAAAATAAAGCATTCTTGCGGGTAGATTCGGGAGGAAATCACGCTAGAAATATGCGAGATACCTGTATGTCATGCCACGATAAAAGTGGCGGTGACCCCTGGCCGACAACCCATCAGGTTATTGGAATGCCCTATACCGATCCCAATGTTCTGAGCAAATACGGTTCTACAAAACCGAGTGATTTTTTCTGTGTCAATTGTCATACGCCACACAATGGAGAGGGTGACTACCTCTTACGAAAAGTAGAGCAACAGACCTGTTTTCAAGGCGCGGCATCGTCTCCAGGGCTCTCGTCGTGTCACGGCACCGGAACGGTTGGTGGCGTCGATATTGAGTCGGTGCTCTCGCGAATGTATGCCCACCCTGTTAACCTTATTGATGGTGAACATACCGATCTTGATGTCTTTTACGGTACCGGTACCACACGTTTTCCTGCCGGAAGTAAAGGCGTCAGCTGGGACGACTCCAAACATGCAGAATGTATGGATTGCCATAACCCGCATCGACTCGGGAGTAATGCGCATGTCCCCAAAGGACAATGGTACCCTACGACACCGACCAATGCCGTATCTGATATACTCAGAAATGTCACCGGAGTCGAGCCAAACTGGACCCCTCGAGGCACGCAACCTACAACCTTCACTACTCTAGAATCGGCAGATAAAGAGTACCAAATCTGTCTCAAATGCCACTCCTACTGGGGCATTGGATCCGCTCCAGATGGGGTATCGGGACATCTGCTGGTCAATGAAGGCGTTTATGCTACCGATCAGGCATGGGAGTTCAACCCCAACAATCGCTCGGGGCATCCGGTTGTTATGTCACTTGAGAGCAGACCCGGTTCCAGTGCGCCCAAAGCGCTAAAAGCAGAGCAACTGGTAACACCTTGGAATGCCAACCCCGGGTTTGTCACCATGTACTGTTCCGATTGCCATGGCGCTGACAATGAGCTTGCAGGAGATCCTCGAGGACCACACGGATCCAATATGAAATTTATGCTCAAGGGCGAGCGAAAATATTGGCCGACCAAGCCTAGTGGCGAACTCTATACGGCAAATGATATATTCAATGGCGGAGATACGGATCTCTTCTGTGCAAACTGCCATGATTTGACCCAAGTCACGGCTCACTGGTTTAAAGCCAATTCAGAATCTATCGGTTTTCCTGCAATGAACATATCTTGTGTTACCTGCCATGTTGCAATTCCTCACGGCTCTAAAATATCGCGCCTCATGGGCTACAACACCTTTCCTGAGCCCTATAATTACAACGGTAACTCTTTAAAACTGGACGGGTATGCCAAAGCCGTAGCAAAATCGGGTATCGATCTCTCTTATGCTTATTCACTCGATGCCGCATGCAGTTGTCATGACGGACACAACGGCACTCAGCCATATGAAGACTTCATCCCCTAAACAGAACACACTTAGTTGTGGTGCAGTCTGTAGAGTTTTCTACGCTCTGATGAGCCGGCAATATTGAGCTGTTTACGGTATTTTGCAATGGTGCGTCGCACCATAGTGATTTTGAATTTTTTGGTAATCAACTCCAGGAGTTTCATATCACTCAAAGGTTTTTCCCGTGACTCTTCTTTGATCAGTACACTCAAATATGCCTTAATTGCCGCATTTGAGACATCCTCGTCTATTGCCGTGGTAAAAAACTCTTTCATAGCAAAAACACCACGTTCACATGCAATATATTTGTTCGCAATGGCACGAGAAATGGTTGAGGGATTATGCCCAAATTCATCGGCTAACATTTTTAAGGTTAACGGTTTTCGATCCCCGCCAATAAAAAAGTCATACTGATACTCTACAATCATTAAACCCACTTTATAGAGTGTGGCACGACGCATATCGAGTGCATCAACCAGACTTTTTGCCTCTTTGATTTTTTCCGTCACAAAAGCATGTTCTACAGCATATTGTGTCTCTATATGTATAGTCGGATAATAAGCATCATTTAAGCGTACTTCAATATTGCCCTCATCGTCGAAAAATATCATTAAATCGGGAATAACCTGTAAGGGTACTTCCAAATACTCTATTGCCGGCGGATTTTTAAATTTCTGAATTGCCCGTAACGCTTCTTCAAAATCATCTTCTCTTGAAAAGGTGTGAATATGTTCAAGTGCATCAATCATCTGTTGTGCCAAAATATAGGCGCCATCACTAATGTCACTGGACTCAAGCTGAAAATGAAAACATTCTTGAATATTGCGAGCACCGATACCCGTCGGTTCTACATGTAAAAACCGTCGGCGTACGTTCTCAAACGTCTCCATCTCAATATGATGCTGTTTACAAAACGTTTTGCTATCGCCCTCATAATAGCCGTTTTCATCCAGATTCTCAACAATAAAACGGGCAATTCCCTCTGAAAGCGGTGTAGGGAATAGTGGCGCACCCAACTGTTCTTCAAGCACATCATACAACGACTTTGGCGCTATCGTTAACGCTTCAATCTTCTCACTGCTGGAATTGCTGACGTATCCACCAAGAATTTTTTTGGGTATTTTTTTCTCAAGGTTTTCTTCAAATCCCGAACGTACCTCAATAAGCGGATTGGCTTCGACAAATGGAGCGATAACCTCATTGAGATCACTTAAACTCGAGTGCAGAACGGGCAGCCAGTTACGCAGTGTATTTGAAAGCTTGTTTTTGGTCTCAACACTCTGTCTGACTTTAAGCATGACTATAATTTAAAGGCTTCGCCCAGATAGTACTTGCGGACATCATCATTGACACCAATGGCTTCGCTGGTACCCGATGCGAGTAGTTTGCCGCTTTTAATGACATACGCCCGGTCACATACGGCTAGCGTTTCACGCACATTATGATCGGTAATCAGTACACCGATGCCATACGAAACCAACTGAGAGATAACATCTTGAATATCACTCACTGCCAAAGGGTCCACTCCGGCAAAAGGTTCGTCCAAAAGTAAAAATCGTGGTGAATTCACCAATGCACGGGCAATCTCGGCACGGCGACGTTCACCCCCGCTAAGACTGATGCCTTTACGCTTACGAATGGGTTCAATATTGAACATCTCCAGCAGTTCGTCAATACGTTGCTCACGTTTGAGCTTCTGCGCAATTGAAACCTGTGCCGCCACCATAAGATTTTCTTCGACGGTAAGATCTTTAAAAATAGATGCCTCTTGCGGTAAATAGCCGATTCCTTTCTGGGCACGGCGATGCAGGGGCAGTTTTGAAATATTTTCGTCATCAAGCAATACCTCCCCTTCTGTGGCATCGATTAAACCACAGATCATATAGAATGTAGTGGTCTTTCCCGCACCGTTAGGACCGAGCAGTCCAACCACCTCACCGCTACTAACTTCCAACGAAATACCGTTAACAATCTGAAGACTTTTAATATGTTTGACTAAATTTTTTGCCTGAAGTTTATGCATCGTCTATAATCCTGTATTGCCGTGCGACATTGGCTTTATCAATTTCTACCATTATCACGGGAATATGTGCCGCTTTTAAAATATGGTAGAGCGTCTCACTGCCCCACTCTATAAAATGATACCCCTCACGTTCTAGCTCTTCTAAAAGTCCCAATGCCATAAAATGCTCTAAACCCTGATTATAAATATCATAATGAAACAGAGTATCCCCATAACACTGCTGAATGGAGAACGTGGGAGAGGTCACCGCATCTTCAAGTTCCAAGTAGGCAGCAACACGCTGTACCAACGTGGTTTTTCCGGCGGCAAGATCTCCTTTGAGCAGTATGACACCACCACCCTCTTGCAGTCGTGAAAGCAGTGCCTTCACCACAATCTCAAGCTCATTCAATTTACATGTAAAATGTACCGTAGGTGCTCTCAGCTTCACAGTTTGTTCGATACCGAGATAATCTCATGCAACTTTGCCGCAGCATTACCGCTTAACAGTGCCTCTAACGCCATCTGCAATCCATCTTGAAGGTCACGTGCTACTCCCTCGGCGACCAGTGCCGCTGCTGCATTTAGTTGCACAATATCACGCTGTGCTTCTGTTGCTCTGTTGTTGAGTATATTGTCTACAATAGCAGCATTTTCCTGTGCATCTCCGCCTAAAATTGCTTCAAACGGTGCTTTGGCAATACCATAGCGTTGCGGATCAATCTCAAACTCGTTGATGCTACCCCCTTTCAACGAAGCGGCATAGGTAATACCACTAATGCCGATCTCATCCATTCCCTCTGCCGCGCTCACAACGATTGCCGACGTTGCTCCGTTACGCTGAAGTACTTTAGCAATCTTTGAAACAAAACTTTTATCAAATACCCCCAACAGAAACTTCTGAACTCCTGCCGGATTGGTCAAGGGACCCAATACATTAAAGACCGTCTTCTCATGAATGGATTGGCGCACCGGCATAATGAATTTCATGGCAGGATGATGATTTTGTGCAAACATAAAACAAAATCCACACTCTTGCAACATGGTTGTCGTCTGCTTACTGCTAAGATTGAGTTTGACACCCAACGCTTCGAGAACATCGGCGCTTCCCGATTTTGAGGTAATGGAGCGATTTCCATGTTTTGCCACATAAGCACCGCAACTCGCCACAACGACAGCCGTTGTTGTCGAGATATTGAAACTGCCGCTTTTGTCACCCCCCGTACCGACAATATCAATAAGCCTAGACTGTAATGACGCCTCCACATCCAATTTCAGTGCGTGTGCCGTCATGACTTCGGCGGCGGCGGCAATAGACTCCACAGATGTCGTGGCATCCAGACGCATCGTACATAAAAAGTCATACATCTGTGTCGGACTCATACGATGTTCAAAGAGTGCTTCAAACTGCTCTTTCGCCGTGGC
>JALUJE010000231.1:0-1320 GCA_027057185.1 Helicobacteraceae bacterium
ACCATGCACTTCTCCCGTTTGTCAAAAATATTATCACCCATTTTGAGGAAGACGTCCCCACCATTCACCATGCCCGAAACGTCTTAAAAATCTTTAAACACAACCAGACAACTATGGTGGTTAAATCTTTTAAAAAACCCAATATGGTCAATCAGCTGGTTTATAGTTGTTTTCGTCCGTCCAAAGCGGCACGGTCATACATCTATTCTCAAAAGCTTAGAGCACTCGGTATTGCCACGCCCCATCCCATCGCCTTTGTCGAAGAGCACCATTGGGGTCTGTTCCAACGCAGTTATTATGTGAGTGAACATTATAATTTTGACTTTGAAATACGTGACGTTCTCAACAATACCAATTTTGATAGACGCGAAGAGATCTTTCATGCCTTTGCCCGCTTCTCTTACCAATTGCATGAGGCAGGCGTGTACCATGTGGACTATTCACCGGGAAATGTACTCATTAAATATGAACAAGGAGGCTATGATTTTAACATCGTCGATGTCAATCGTATGGAGTTCATTACCTTTAATGACACGCTGAGGCTCAAAAATCTCTCACGTTTTTCAGCGTCTGAGGCAGACACCCGCATGATCGCAACATATTATGCCGAAATTGCCGGTCTCGATGTCAACTGGTCATGTGACACTCTTGCATACTACCACCAAAAACATCAGGAGTACCGTCGCCGAAAGCAGGAGCTAAAAAAACTTAAAAAGCGCTAATCTTTAAAATACAAACTTAAACCCGACAAAGGCCGCACGGTTAAACTTGACATCACCAAGCTCATAATTGGTATCAATATAGCGATACCCCAAGGTAATCAGACCACGCTCAATCACCTCAATGTCTACATTGGCTTTACATTCGAGATAACTGTCCGCATCACTAAAACTTAGTACGGATGGGGCATAATAGATCTTGGCACCGACATAAAGTGGTACAATGGTTTCAAACGGTAAGCTATAGCGGGCTTCCAGACCTAAGGGCAGTGACACAAAATCATACGAATCTGCCGAGCTGTAGTTTAGTTTAAATCCAATCCCGATACGTAAATCCGACATTCTCTGCAACGGTTTTTGCATGAGATAGGAGATCTCAATAAGTTCATCCGCATCACTCTTTTTATCTGCATAAATATAACGTCCTCCGACATAGATACTCTCAACATCAAGCTGGGAATTAAACTGCCCCATATCAAATTTCAGTTCGGCTTCAATATCTTCATTATTGATATTAATTTCTCCCGTATGCATTGCCAAAGCTGCTGTAGCAGTAGCTAGTAAAAGTAGTAGTTGTTTTAACATTGATTTCCTTCTATCT
>JALUJE010000231.1:1330-2438 GCA_027057185.1 Helicobacteraceae bacterium
GTTCTATAATTTTGGTCGTGCTTTTTCCTTCCACGAAAGGTACCAGTTTCAATTCCTTAGCAAATTCGGTTCCAATCACAGCTTTTCCTTCGTAATCGCCACCTTTGACCAGTGTATGCGGCGCGATGGTTTTAATGAGCTTATACGGCGTCTCGTCTGAAAAGATCACAACATAATCGACCGCATCAAGTGCCGCCAACAGATAGGCACGATCTTCTTGCGTATTGATAGGTCGTGACTCGCCTTTGAGCGCCCGCACCGAACTGTCGGCATTCAGACCGACAATCAACAGATCCCCAAACTGCTTTGCCTCTTGCAGATACTTGACGTGACCAACATGTAAAATATCAAAACAGCCGTTGGTAAAGACAATGCGCTGTCCCTGCGCTTTGGCACGCTTGGTAATGGCATCGATCTCCTCAATATTTTTAATATGTGCCTGAGGAGTCGTCTGATGCAAACTAGAAACATACGCCTCAATTTCATCCATGGTAGCCGTTGCCGATCCAATTTTTCCTACGACCACGGCAGCCGCATAATTGGCAAACTGTGCCGCCGCATCAATACTGCTGCCCGATGCCAAAGCAAACGCCAAGGAAGCAATCACGGTATCCCCCGCGCCCGTTACGTCATAGATCTCCCGTGCTACGGTAGGAAAACGACGTAACGTCCCATCATACAATGCAATCCCCTCTTCAGAGAGTGTGACCATAGAGACATGCAATTGACATGTCGATTTCAGCTGAACCAAAGCCGTTTCAAGCGATGCATCATCAACAATGTCAATGCCCGTTGCCCATACTGCCTCTTTTTTATTAGGGGTTAATAAATAGGCTCCCTCATATTTGCTAAAGTCATTGCCCTTGGGATCTACGACGACTTTTTTACCTTCCCGACGACTCAACAATATTACCTGCTGTGCCAGATAAGGAGTAACCACTCCTTTAGCATAATCGGAAATCACAATCATATCGTATAACTGTATTTTCTCTTTAATAGCAGCTATGAGACGATCGGCCACTTCGTTTGAAATGGGCATTTTACTCTCACGGTCATAACGTAGTTCCTGGTGATTGGTAGCAACAATGCGACTTTTTATGAGCGTAGC
>JALUJE010000232.1 GCA_027057185.1 Helicobacteraceae bacterium
GAGGTAAAACAGTCTTTTGTCAATATGACGCAGCTTCTCTTTTGCCGCATGATATTCCGCATTTTCACTCCGGTCACCCTGCTCTGCAGCAATCTGTTTTTCACGGTTTACCTGAGGTTTTTCGACATTTTTTAAAAATTTAAACTCCCGCAACAGCAGGTCATACCCCTCAGGGCTTATGGGTTCAACCTGTGACACACTAACTACTTGTTAAACCCTATAATGTAGTAAGTGTCTTTACCCTCAACTTTTTGAAGTTTGACCTTGTATTTGTTTGAAAAATGTTCAATTTTTTCCAATGCTGCTGTTTTTAGCGCATCACTGGGGGACTCGATTTTAATTTTAAAATAGTCATTGGAGTTGGACATGGCAACGTAAGAGTTCTCAACCTTCAGCGATTTATGTAAATCAACAATATGCTTTCGGATTTTCTCAAAACCTTCCGTATTCTCAATAATACGCGCCACTTGTCCTATCAATGCCTCATTGGGCATATAGCCTAACTGATTTAAAATTGCATCTGTCTGCATCATACTTCCTAACCTAAATATAGTTTTTTTGGACAAATATATTAACATAAATAGATTGATAAAGACAAAATGGATACAATATATTAAAAATTTGGAGCAATGCACGATTCATGAAGAACTTTTTTCAGACTATTATTAACAACATTCCGCCCCTGCCGGAGTCGGTAATGCAAATAGAACGACTGGCAAAAGACCCTGATGCCACCTACAAAGAGATTGCCGACCTTTTACATAAAGATCCTCTGGTATGCTCCGAAATTCTCAAGGCCGCCAATGCTCCGCTCTATGGGTTTTCCCGTGAAATCAAAACGCTCGAAGGAGCAATTTCTCTTTTTGGTATTGGTACCATTCGCGGGTTTGTTCTGTCTGTATATATTCGGGAGAACTTCAATTTCAATCTGGATGCCTACGGTATTACTTCCAAACACTTTTCCCATACGGCCAATCGACATCATGCCTTTACCACATCATGGTATCTTAGACATGAACCGTCACTTTTTGACATTCTCTCTCCAGCAGCCTTTTTGTCAAATTTGGGACAGGTGCTCATCTCTCAATATCTCATTGAGCACAATGTGGTCGCTCCTTTTAAAAAAGCGCTGCTCTCAACGATTGACATTGCCACGATAGAGCGAGAGTTTTGTGATACGACCGCCGTTGCACTAAGTGCCGAAGTCTTTGACAACTGGTCTTTAGATGATCGTCTCATCTGTACACTACGCTATATGGACACCCCGCTTCAGGCCAGTGATTGCGACATCAAGACGGCACAAATTTTACAGTGTGTTCATACACTGATTCCCTATAACGGTCTGATCACCGAAAAAAGTTTTTCCGAAGCCAAAGAACGTGTAGAACAGTATCAGCTCAATATGCCCAACTTTTTAAAAGCGCTGGATAAATTTCAATAATGCTCAAACCACTCTTAATCCGCCTCTCTTTAGGATTACACGATATGGATGCAAGCGACGAAGAACGTACCCTCATCCAACCGCTTGTTGCTCAAAATATTGTTCTGTTTGAAAACGGCATCTATCGTATTCCTTCCAAGTTTCGCGCCGGCACCATTGCTAAGACGCAAGACGGCTCTGCCTATCTGCAGGCCGTGGCACTCCAAACTCGGGATCTCTTTATTGATGCCGATAATCTTCAAAATGCACAAAACGGTGATCTGGTCATTGCTAGGCGTATCTTGGGAAAACGAGGTGCTCCCAGTGCCAAGGTGGTTGCTATTGTAGGACGTGAAGAGCACTACTCCATTGCCATTATCGAGATCAAAGATGGAGAACGCCGACTCAGTGACATTAACACCGGACATCCTGCCGGCGTGGCGATCTGTGCCGAGACATTGGCATCTTATGAAATCGGTACTCTGGTGAGCATCAATGACGCGACACAAAGTATTCAAACGGTACTAGGAAACATTGATGACCCTAAAGTTGATGAAAGCATTGTACTGGCACGCTACAATAAACATGATCTCTTTGAAGCCGATGTTATTGCGCTTGCCGAATCCTTTAGTCAAGATGTTGACGCCTCAAAGTACCCAAAACACCGGGATCTTCGTCATATGCTCTTCTGTACTATTGACCCCGTAACGGCAAAAGATTTTGACGACGCCGTCTGCTGGAACGAGCAAGAACACATTTTGTATGTTGCTATTGCGGATGTCAGCAGTTATGTCACACCGTTTGGCGCCATCGATGTCGAGGCAATTTACCGAAGTTTTTCCATCTACCTGCCTCATCGTTCCATTCCCATGCTACCACGACAACTCAGCGAAACGCTCTGTTCCCTACAACCTCATGTGGATCGTCTCTCATATGTTTTTGAAATTCATCTGGAACGTGATAGTCTCAACGTCATCAAAAGTGAGCTTTATGAGGCTCTCATCCATTCACATCGCCGTTTTAATTATGAGGAAGTTGACCGGCTTTTTGAAGGAACCCTCTTTGCTACCTCTGAAATAGAAACAGCAATTTTTCAATCGCTACTTCACTTGAGGAACATCACCGACAGGCTCAAAAAGAAGCGGATGCAACACGGTTTTGACTTTCACTCACAAGATCTGATCATGCAGCTCGATGACGAGCAGAATCTACTCAGTACTGTTTATGCCGAAGAAACCCCCTCTCATGGACTGATTGAAGACTGTATGTTGCTTGCCAACAAAGCCGCGGCACAACGATATGACCGAGGGGTATTTCGCGTCCACGAACCCCCAAGTCAAAGCAAATTGCAAAACCTTTATCAAGAACTTGCCGGTATCGGTATTTTTGTAGAACCCAAAGAGTCGGTACACGACACCATTTTAGACATTCAGGAACAAGCAGCACTTCGCGGCATAGAGAACGATGTCGATACCCTGATTATTCGCGCACAGATGCAAGCACGCTACGCTCCGGAAAATATGGGACATTTTGGACTTGGGTTTGATCGTTATACCCACTTTACCTCACCCATCCGCCGCTACTCTGACCTTATGGTACATCGTCTGCTTAAAGCTATTGGATCTCATAACAAAGATGAGGCAGCTTACGTTCTACGCAATATTGACGCTCTTTGTATTGCCATTAGCGAGAAAGAGCGTGAAGCCAGCAGTATTGAAGTGGAGTTTAAACAGCGTAAATTTGCACGTTGGGCACAAAAACAGCTCGGTAAACGATTTCAAGCACGTATCAATGCTACAGAACCCGAACTCACTGCTGAATTACACGATTGTATTGTCGGGGCCAAACTCTACCTCACCTCCCATACACTACCAATAATGCTGTTTGATGATGTACGCGTCACCATAGAACGTGTTGACCTGCTCACGGCAAAAATCTACGCTACCGTAGAGGAAAAGATACTCTCCGATGCGAAATAGACAAGAGCTCGATGCCGCCATTACCGCACACAAAGTGCCCAATGCTTTCATGCTTTTTGGTGAAAGCCACTTTCTGATTGACCGCTATATTGCCACACTCTGTAATGTTACTGATGCAAACATTCTCAAAATGTATCACGATGAGTATCATTTTGAGACGGCAAAAGCACACCTCTCTCAGGGTTCACTTTTTGGCGGACAAAACCTCTTAATCATCAAAAGTAGTAAAAAAGTTCCCAAAGCCGATCTGGACCGACTCGTTGCTCTCTGCCAAAAAAATCATGACAATACTTTTATTTATGGCTACTACGGCGATGACTACAAAACATCCAACAAGGCTTTTAGCAAAAAATCGGGTGGTGATTTTGTGCGGCTCTACAATCCCTTTGCCGGCGAAGCCATTAACATGGTTACTCACGAAGCACAACGTTTGGGTGCGAAGCTTGATCGCTACAGTATTCAACATCTGCTCTCCAGCCAAAACGGTGATATTGCACTCGCTTGCAATGAACTGAAGAAACTGGCAATTTTACAGATACCCGTCACCTCAAAAGAGATTGACGAGCTGGTCTATGGCGTTGCCGAGATAAAAATAGAGCAGCTCATTATGGCACTCTTAAACCGTCAAGACTTTAAAGAGCCCTTAGAACGTATTTTGCAAAGCGGTGAAGACGAGATACGTATTCTTACCGCTTTGAGCGCATTTATGACGCAACTTTACCTGTTCTATGTTTACATTAAACTCCACGGCGTCGCCTCGGCAAAAGCCATTTTGGGGTACGAACCTCCAAAATTCATTGTGCAACAGCGCTCGCAACTCTCCATTAAATTCAACCAGGAGACCTATCAGAAGATACTCACCATACTCCTAGATGCCGAATTACAAATGAAGTCGGGAGTAAAAACCGACAACTATGCACTGCTGCTTTCGACATTGTTGAAAGTACAGACATTTGTTTAGCAATCTTGAAACATCAATGTCGCCATATTTTCACTAAGCCTTAAGATTTTTTTATGTATAATCACGCGTTCCTTTCTCTTTGTGCTTTTTACATGTAAAAAAGCATATTTGACAACCGTGAGGGATCTAAAACCAAAAGGAGATATACTCTATGAGACATTACGAAAACCTGGTAATTGTCAAGCCGACATTGACTGCTGAAGAGATCAAACGTCAACTAAGCGATATTGAAGACATCATTACATCAAACGGCGGTGACATTATTGCCCGCGATGAAATGGGCATGCGAAAACTTGCCTACCCAATTAATAAAAATGAACGTGGCTTTATGTACGTTATCTATTTTAAAATGGATCCGGCTTCTATTGCAGAAGTGGAGCGCCGCTATCGTATTAACGAAGAGCTTCTTCGCTTTGTTACCATTAAATACGATTCAAAACGTGAAGTGACCGCTTGGAATACGCTTGTTGAGAAGACAACACAAAAACCTGAAGCAAAAACTGAAGAAGCCCCTGCTACTGAAGTAGCCGCTGAAACCCAAGCACCTGAAAGCGACGAAGCTGAAGCACCAAAAGCACCTGCTGCTGAAGCAGCCGCTGAGTAATCATAAGGATACCCCATGTACAATAAAGTCATTTTGGTTGGAAACTTAACACGAGATATAGAGCTGCGCTATGCGCAAAGCGGTACCGGTATTGCCAAAACTGCTATTGCCACCAGTCGTAAGTTCACCAGCAATGGAGAGAAAAAGGAGGAGGTCTGTTTTGTCGACATTACCTTTTTTGGACGCTCTGCTGAAGTCGCTAACCAATATCTTCGAAAGGGGAGTAAAATCCTTGTTGAAGGACGACTGCAATTTGAACAGTGGGTCGATCAAAATGGTGGCAAACGCTCCAAACACAGTGTCATTGTTGAAACCATGCAGATGCTCGATTCCCGTGGTGACGCACCACAAGGCGGAGGCAACAATGGTTACAACCAAAACCCCACTCAGGGTTACAATGCGCCGGCACAACAACCAAACGGTTATGAGCCGCCACAACAAAATAATAGTTACAACAATGCTCAACAACAACAACAGCAGCAGCAACAGCCGCCACAACAACAGCAGCAGCAAAATAGACAATCAACATCAATGCCGGAAAACAATCTTCCCGAAATCGACATTGATGAAGATGAAATTCCATTTTAGAAATAACGCATAAGGAAAATAACCATGGCAGAAAAAAGACGATATAAAAAACGTTATTGTAAATACTGTGAAGCAAAAGTTGATTTTATTGACTACAAAGATACCGCTTCATTAAAGTTTTCTCTTTCGGAGAGATATAAAATCATGCCACGCCGTTTGACCGGAAACTGCAAACGTCACCAAGACATGATGACCGTAGCCATCAAACGCGCACGTGCCGCGGCGCTTATCCCGTATACGGTAACGCGTAAAGTAGTCGTGACAAACCCTTTCGAAAACCTTCGATAACATTATGAGAGTGCTTTACGCACTCTCAACCTTTCCTTTTTTTAAAAATTTTATGCTACTATTGACCTTATAAAGGGGTATGTATGGCATTTATGGAACGACTGCAAAGTACGTTGATTTTAAATACGTCACTCTATCATCCGCAAGAAGTGCACCTAATAGAACATCCTGAACATGAATTTTATGATGCCATAAGGCACTCTCGCCATGAAGAGCTTGAACAGATGATTCTAGAAGGGTTTCATGTTGATTTCCGTGCATCAGTACATACTCCACCACTTATTTATGCCATTATGCTCAAAGAGTACCGAGCTATCGAACTGCTACTGAGCTATGGGGCATCACCCAACATCCGTAACGCCCAGCATCAAACGCCACTGCATATGGCACTGTACCATCGACTTCATGAAGTCGTTCATCTCCTACTGCGCTACGGTGCACGTGTTGATAGTAAAGATCATGATGATATTACCCCCATTCACCTTGCCGAACTTTTAGATGATGCTCACAGTATGACACTCTTACGTACAACTGTGGCAATGATGCAAGAGTGTTTTTCTCTCTTTGAGTGTGCAAGCAGAGGAGATCTTTTTGGTCTAACTATGACCAAGACGTCCCAAAAATCACTCTTTGAACACGATGACAAGGGCAATACTCTACTGCACTATGCCGCACGCAGTCTCAATCTCAAACTGGTCTGTTATCTTCTCAATAGCGGTCTGTCAATTGATGCGAACAATAACTACGGCGATACGCCCTTACTAGTCGCTTCACGCCAGGAAAACAGTAATTCCATGTTACAATACCTTATTGATCGTCATGCAACACTCGAACGTAAGAACAGTGCCAAAGAGACGGCACTTATTTTGAGTATTAAATTCGGTCACGCCAAAAGTGCCGATCTGCTCATTGAAAATGGTGCCGCCATTAACACTGTTGTCAATATTAACACTCCACTTTCGCTTACCCATGATGCCATCTCCTACTACACAGAGTCTGCCGATGCCTTTCGTGCTTTAGAATCAAAACTTCTCATCAAAGGTGCCCATGTTGACGTCATAACCAACAAGCTCGGTTGGACACCGCTGATCCAGTGTGCTACCAATGCCCATACCTCATACATGCTCGAACATCTCGAACTGCTCATTTCTCTTGGTGCCGATGTCAACCATCTCGATAACAACGGAAGAACGGCGCTGATGCTATGTATTGCCATGCACCGTAGTGAGGCAGTCAATACATTACTGAACCATTATGCCGATATTAATATTGTCGATCACTTTGAGTGGAACGCCCTGATGTTTAGTTGTCACTATAACAACTATAGTATCGCAGAGCGTCTGTTGCAGTATGGCGCCGATGCAACCTTTGTAGCGTCAAACGGTAATTCGGCATTAAAAATTGCTGTGAAAAAAAACAATAGACGGATGATTCAACTACTCAGTCATTACGGCGCCGTATCACAGGAGTAGTACTGGCTTACAGTTCTTTTATACTGTTATATTATAATATCTAAAATTAAAAAAAGTATTTAACATGAACAAAAATATCGCACTCTTTACCCTCTTTTCCCTGACATTGCATACGACACTAATAGCCACAGATACACAACCGCTTCAGAGTTGGCGTGTTTACACAAACAATATGCCAACAACGCCAACAGCTCATCTCAGAGCATTTCGAAGCAGTAGTGCAGAGCGCCTTGAAGGGCTAAGCTATATTAATATTCTACGCACCGGTGCCAATCTCGTACCCTACAACGCCAACAGTTTACTCGATACTGCCGCACAAAATCACATGAATTATCTGCTTGAGCAGCAGACATTCAGCCATTTTGAAACCAATAGCTCATCAACTTATTTTACCGGTCAAAACGCAGGAGATCGCCTTAGTGCTACCGGGTATTCATGGTCATCTTACGGAGAAAACCTTTCATCGGGAAATACAGATATTGTTGAGTCCATCGATGGACTCTTTAGTGCCATTTACCACCGTTTTGGTTTTTTAGACCTACTTAATAACGAGATCGGTATTGGTTCAGCCAACAGTGTGATTTTTGGCAATATGTATGGCTACAATACTGCCAATACCGCATGGTGGCAAACCCGTTCACAAAATCCTTCTTATGTTGTATGGCCGCATGACAACTACCAAAGAGCCCTGACCTCATTTAATAACTACGAAGCACCCGATCCACTTCCC
>JALUJE010000233.1:0-1574 GCA_027057185.1 Helicobacteraceae bacterium
CCCTATGTGACGGCACCTGAGATTAATCTGATTCTGGTGCGCCAGTCTTATGAAGAAGCCCTTCACTCCCAAAGCTATGCCGTGATGGTTGACAGCATCTCACAAAATTCTGAAGAGATTTATGATTTGTGGCGCCGTGATATGATGCTAAAATCTAAAAACGATGCTATTGCCGCCGTTTACACCGAACTCTCTTCCAACCCCACCGAACATAATTTTGTCAAAGCCTGCTTTGCCAACCAAATCTTAGAAGGCATCTATTTTTACAGTGGCTTTACCTACCTCTACACACTGGCACGTTCTGGAAAAATGCTTGGTTCAGCACAGATGATCCGTTTCATTCAACGTGACGAGGTAACGCATCTGGTACTTTTTCAGAACCTCATTAACACCTTAAAACGTGAGCGTTCCGATCTCTTTACCCCGCAGCTTAAAGAAGAGGTATACGCCATGTTCAAAGAGGCGGTAGCTCTGGAGAGCAACTGGGGTAAATACATTACACAAGGGCAGATTTTAGGATTGACCGATGCCATTGTCGAGCAATATATTCAGTACCTTGCCGATGACCGTCTTACCGCGGTAGGCTTTGAGCCTATCTATAACGTTTCTCATCCCATTAAATGGGTCGATGATTTTGCAAAATTTAATGATCAAAAAACCAACTTTTTTGAAGGTACCGTCACCAATTACTCTAAAGGAAGCCTGAATTTTGACGACTTTTGAACCGCGAAATCTTGTTGCCCTTCGCATGGCTTCAACACGCTCCTACCAACAGAACCTTCAACATCTTATAGCACTAATAAACTCCTGTGATGATAACGCCATTGTTGTGGCTCCGGAAGTCTCTCTTACCGGTTATGATTATGATAATTTTGATGCTGCCGCCGACTTTACCCCTTATGCCATTTCACAACTGCTTGCTCAACTGGGTCATCGCATTGTAATCTTAACCGTCATAGAGAAACGTTCAGATGGTATCTACAATGTTGCAAAAGTGCTCCACGGCTCACAGGTCATCTACAATCAGGCTAAAGCCCGTCTCTTTGCCTTTGGCGATGAGCACCTCTACTTTAAAGCAGGAGCTGACGAGGCAATAGCATGTTTTGAAGTTGACGGCATCCACCTAGGAATTCTCATCTGTTTTGAATTGCGTTTTAAAACATTCTGGCAGCAGCTCGAAGGCGCCGACATTATTGCCATTCCCGCACGTTGGGGACGTGCCCGCACACAAAACTTCTGCTCCTTGAGCAATGCTTTGGCCATCATGAACCAATGCTATGTTATTGCCAGTGATGCCTCGAATGAAGCGTTTAGCGGTCAAAGCGGTATTATCTCCCCCTTTGGCAAAGAGATCCGAAGCACTAGTGAGACCATCACTTCTATGGCATATGAACCGCGTGAGATTAAACGTATGCGCCGTTATATGCAAGTAGGTATCTCATGACCAACCGCATTATGGCAATGAAAAATCTAAAGCTGGCCGAAGAGATTGACAAGGTATTTCCCATTGGCAAGGAGATCAAAAATGCCATTGCCCGAACCAACCGGGAGCTTTTCGTCCCCTCGGGATTCAG
>JALUJE010000233.1:1584-8027 GCA_027057185.1 Helicobacteraceae bacterium
TTCAGACATAACGCGTATAAGCTCGATGCCCTGCCCATTGGTGCACAGCAGTGGATCAGCTCACCGCTAACCGTAGCTAAAATGACCGTCTATCTACAGCCTCAAGGTGCCGATAAAGTCTTGGAAATTGGCTGCGGCAGCGGCTATCAGGCGGCTGTGCTCTCTCATCTGTTTCGCGGTGTCTTTACTATTGAACGTATTGAACCACTGATTTTAGAGGCAAAACAACGCTTCAAGGTACTGGGAATTCACAATATTCACACCCGAACCGATGACGGACAAAACGGATGGATACAGTACGCCCCCTACGATCGCATTCTCTTTTCTGCCTCTGCAAGCCGTATTCCTCAAAAGCTGATTGACCAGCTGAGCGAAGGAGGTATCTTGGTTGCCCCCATGGAAGTTGGCGGCAAGCAGGTGATTACCCGCTTTGTTAAAAAAGGGTCACAACTTGTGCAAGAACAGTTCGATACCTGTAAATTTGTACCGGTCTTAAGCGGTATTCAAAAATAGCATTTATCCTTCTGTAAAAGGACGCTCTTCATATTTAACAGAATGTCCAATTAGGTAGAGCTGTGCCTCTGCTACACCCGACAATGTATCACATTGTGCGGTAGCAAGTCCAACACGCTGCGACTCAAACACCAGCGAAATTCCTTCGCTCACATCCGCATGTTTAAGATTTCCATCGTCTAAAAGGCGAGCATCACTCACGCCCTCCATCTCAAAAACAATGTTAATCCAGTCAAAGCCACGATGCGCATCCTGCACCGAAAACTCTACGCTGATACTTGTCGATCCTCTCATGGTAATCTTCCTTAGCACAGCCTCTTTTGCGCCGTCAAGGCGCTCCAAGAGTATCTGTGCATCGGATGCGCATAACGGCTTCATCTTACTGACATCCGACACATTCCATGGAACGGTCCTGAATATCTGAAGCAACTTCTGGCGACTCACTTCGCAGATAATAGGTCGATTTCACACCCAGTTTCCATGCCAACATGTAAATGTCATTCAAATACTTTCCACTTGCCTTATCCAGTGTAATGAAAATATTGAGGCTCTGTCCCTGATCAAGCCACTTTTGACGGATCGCACCCGCCTTAATGAGAACCCGCTGATCAAGCTCATATGCCGGTGTATAGTAACTCCAGGTTTCAGGACTGAGTTTGGGTACAACTACCGGAATAAGACCGCTAAGATTCTCCTCATACCATTTGCGCTTGTACACCGGCTCTATCGCCTGCGTAGTACCGGTAAGAATCGATATGGAACTCGTGGGTGCGATGGCCATTAAGTAACCGTTACGCATTCCATCTTTTTGTATTTTAGCACGCAAGGCATCCCAATCGTACGCTGAAGAAAACAGACCACCACGATCTACCAGATTAATGACCTCGGCATTGGCATGATCCATCGGCAAAATTCCCCGACTCCACTTGGAACCTGCAAATTCTTTATAACATCCTTTTTCAAGAGCAATATCAGACGATGCTTTAATGGCGTTGTAGCTCACGGCTTCCATCATCTCATCAATCTTATCGAAATGCTCTTGCGTCCCCCATGCAATCTGTGATTCTGCTAACATTTGTGCTTCACCCATAACACCCAGACCGATAGAACGACTCTTCATATTGGTACGCTTCACTTTTTCCAACGGATAAAAATTCAAATCTATAACATTGTCTAACGCCCGAATAGCAATAGGAACGACACGATCTATATCTTCTTTCGTATGAATACGGGAGAGATTTACCGAGGCAAGATTACAGACTGCCGTCTCACCGTTAATTCTCTCTTTTTCAACAATATAGATCTGTCTACCGTCTATAGAATCCAGTGCCGTCACCTTTTTAGCCGGTTTGGTCAGACCACTGTCTACCGTAATCAACTCGTCTTCTTCATACGTCAGGAAATCACCCTCTTCAAATTTCAGTTTTATTTTATAATGATTGGGTGAGGTATTCTGAAAAATTTCCGTGCAGAGATTAGAACTACGAATAACCCCATAATGATCATTTGGGTTAGCTCTGTTAGCCGTATCTTTGAAACACAAAAAGGGGCTTCCCGTCTCAAAATAGCTCGTTAGTATTTTACGCCATAGGTCTTTGGCTTTGACACTCTCTTTGAAAATACTCTCATCTTCTTCAAACGTTTCATAACGTTTTTCAAACGCTTCACCGTAAAGTTCACTCAGCTCTTTAGTTTGGTGCGGGTCAAACAATGTCCATAAGGCATCATCTTCTACCCGTTTCATAAAGAGATTATTCAACCACAATGCCGGAAAAAGATCGTGGGCACGGCGACGTTCTTCTCCGGAATTCTTTTTAAGATCTAAAAAGTCGTTAATATCAATATGCCACGGCTCCAGGTACACTGCAATAGCTCCTTTGCGCGTTCCTAATTGGTCAACGGCGACAGCAATGTCGTTGGTAATCTTTAAAAACGGTACGGTACCACCGGCAGCATTTTTGTGCCCGTCAATAAATGATCCCATGGAACGCACCTGCGTCCAGTCCCAGCCAATACCTCCGCCAAACTTAGAGAGTAGTGCCATCTCTTTGTAGGAATCAAAAATTCCTTCAATATTATCCGGAGTTGATCCAATATAACAAGAGCTCAACTGGTGGCGTGTTGTTCGTGCATTCGAAAGGGTTGGTGTGGCTAACATCACTTCAAATTTTGAGATCATATCGTAAAATTTAATGGCCCAACCTTCGCGATCTTCCTCATTCTGTGCCAAAAACATAGAGATAGCCATAAACATATGCTGCGGTAACTCTATGGGATTCCCATCACCGTCTTTTATGAGATAACGGTCATACAGTGTTTTAATACCCAGATAGTTAAATTCCAAATCTCTCTCGGGACGGATGTGTGCATCAAGCGTTTGCAAGTCAAACTTCTCTTTTAAACCACTTAAAATACGCCCCTCTTTTTCACCCCGTTCAAAATACTTCTGCAGAGTGCAATATCCCGTAAAGCCATTGACACGGTGATACATGTCATAAAGAAAGAGTCGTGCTGCCACAAAGGTCCAGTTTGGTGCATCAATATCAATTTTGTCAACAGCCGTTTTAATGAGTGTTATTTGAATCTCGCGACTGGTAATACCGTCTCGAAATTGAAGCTGTGCATCGACCTCAAGCTCACTCTGACTCACATTCTCAAGCCCTTGAACCGCTGCTGAAGTATATTTTTGAATTTTTGATATATCAAGTTGTTCGCGCCGTCCGTTACGCTTTATTATTGTCACCATTTATAGTATCCTTTTCTGTATATATTAATATTATGCCTAGCGTACCGCTAAAAAACTCGTTGAAAAATAGCATCGACATTTTTCGTATAGTAGTCATAATTAAAACACTCACGAATCTGTGTTTCACTTAGGCTCTTTCGCAACTCTTCATCGGCTAACAGATATTCTAGATAAAGACTCTCTCCCGCCTCATTTAAGACTGGTTTTCCCTGTTGTAATCCTTCCCAGACTTTCATAGCATTGCGCTGCACAATCCGATAAGCATCTTCACGTGAAATACCTTGAAGCGGCAGTTCCAGTAACACTCGTTGTGAGAAGACCAAACCACCTGTTAGATTAAGGTTTTTCATCATATTTTCTGGAAAGACTGTTAGGTTGGCAATAACATTATTCATTCGGTGTAGCATAAAATCTGTCGTAATGAAGGCATCAGGCAACCAGAAGCGCTCAGTAGAGCTGTGAGAGATATCACGCTCATGCCAGAGCCCGACATTCTCCATTGCAGGAATAGCATAAGCACGAATCATGCGTGCCAACCCGGTAATATTTTCTGTCAAAATAGGGTTACGCTTATGCGGCATTGCTGAAGAACCCTTTTGACCCTTGGCAAAGTATTCCTCACATTCATACACCTCGGTACGTTGCCAATGGCGTACCTGTATGGCAAACTTCTCAATACTACTCGCCATAAGAGCCAGTGCCGTAGCCAAACGCGCATAACGATCCCGCTGAATAACCTGATTCGATGCCGGTGCCGGTTTGAGTCCCAACTCGCTACAAGTATATTCTTCCAGCTCCAAAGGGGCATGTGCAAAATTGCCCATGGCACCACTAACTTGTCCTACGGAAATAACATCAAGAGTTTGTTCAAGATTCTCAAGATGACGTTGCATTTCATCATACCATACTGCCAACACCAAACCAAAGGTTATAGGCTCTCCGTGTATACCGTGAGAACGTCCTACCATTAACGTCATCTTATGTTCATATGCTCGTTTTTTTATCGATGTCATTAATAGCTTGACATCATCGATAATGAGTTCTAAAGAAGATTTCATCTGTAGCGCGACTGCGGTATCTATGGTGTCGGAACTGGTCATACCATAATGAAACCACCGGCTCTCTTCACCTAGAGTATTGGCAACGGAAGTAGTAAAAGCAATAAGATCGTGCTTGGTCACTTTTTCAATTTCATCGATCTCTTCAACACTAAAATCTGCATTGTCAATAATTTTTTTAGCATCATCATCAGGAATAAGTCCCAACGTGTTCCATGCTTTTACCACTGCTTTTTCAACGTCAAGCCATGCCTGATACTTTGCCTGCATAGTCCATTTGCTACTCATCTCATCACGAGCATATCGTTCAATCATCTCTTTTCCCGTCCTGTAAACTTTCAATTTTCTATTGTGATAAAATACCAAAATAATAAGTTATAAATACTATCTCAAAGTGTCTAATAAAAGGATTAATTTTTGCCATTTATCAAAAAAGAATTTTATGTTCCCGTAAAACAAAAAGCCTTTCTCTTTCTAATACGAGAGCTTCACTATAGACAAAAAGAGGCTCAACGACTTATAGCCAAGGGGCGCTTGCTCGTCAATGGTGTGCCCATGACCAATGCATCAGGTTTTGTTGAAGGAGCATTTGAATTTATCTTTTTTGAACCGGTTACGCGTTGTCTAAAACCTCTGATTCAAACAGATGATTTTGTTCTGTTTGATAAACCAAGCGGACTACTCATTCATCCCCAAAGTCGTCATACCCCCTATTCACTTTTAGATGAAATACGCTATCAGTTTGGTCGCGATGCCAATATAACACATCGTATTGACCAAGAGACAAGTGGTCTGGTTTTAGCATCTAAAAATAAAGAGTCTGAACGCGATATCAAAATTCTATTTCAAGAACGTAGAATACAAAAATATTATCTCGCTTTCGTTCATGGTAGGATTGATAACATTTTACATGTAAATGCCCCATTGCTGAGAAAGAAAGATAATAGAGCTTCAGTCCGTACTATCGTGACTGTTGATGAAAAAGGAAAAACATCTCAAACTACAATCACTCCCCTGCGCTATTTTCCAGAACATCATATGACGCTGATAGAAGCCAAACCATTAACCGGTCGTCAACATCAAATACGTGTTCATCTGTTTCACGTGAAACATCCTATTGTGGGCGATCCCATTTATGGACAAAATGATAGTGATGTTTTACAGTTTCTTGACAAAACCCTCTCCAAAGAAGAACGAATGAAAAAAAGTGGAGCATCTCGATTATTGTTACATGCCAATAAACTGAAATTTACCTACGGATGTAAGTATATCATTACAAGTAGTCATGATTTTATTATTGAAGCTTTACACAATATAGATCAATCCCGTTTCACGTGAAACTATAGAGAATAATTATGATTATCATTTTATTTTATAGCAAAATACTTCGAAACCATTGTAAAATAGGGCTTTATAGATAGCTAGCGATGTGAATAACTTATTTTTGAACTTTCATATATATATTACAAGTAATAAACTTTATTACTTAGACATTAAATCCCCTATTTCAGGGCTTTATGGGGATTTAAAAAAAATTTGTACATTAAGAATTTATTTATATAAATCTACTCTTAAAATGTTAAAAAAGTCATCAAAGTGTCATGACTATTCACATATACGGCACATTGTGAATATTACACTCCCATGACGTCATTGAAAAAAAGTATTTCTATTAGGAATGGCTAAGAAAAATGTGATAGTATTGCAATTGAGATAAACACTCTTCCTGGTGTGTTGAGTGTTTATTGTCTTAGCGCTTTAATCTTACACGTTGTGAATGGGTAATGGCGATTGCCATGGCATCTGTAATGTCCAACGGCTTAATTTCCTTTTTGATATGCAACAACCGCTTAACCATAAATGCTACCTGAGTTTTATCGGCCTTTGCTTTTCCCGTAAGTGCTTTTTTTATCTGCAAAGGAGTATATTCTGAAAATTCTCCGAACTCCTGCAAAATTTTAAGGGTCATAGCACCGCGAAATTGTGCCAGCTTAATAACCGTTTTGGGATTGTGTGCATAAAACATATCTTCCACGGCAACTTCATCAATAGTATGCAACTGAAATATCTGTTCCAATGCCTCGGCCATTTGAGGAATTTGGTACTGTAATACTTCTGCTTTCATT
>JALUJE010000234.1 GCA_027057185.1 Helicobacteraceae bacterium
AATGGTTTTGAGCAAATTCTTGCATTCGAGCAGTGTATCCTGCGCCCACCACCCCCGACATTCCCGGCACGGGAATGATGTCGCGGTTCAATCGCCGACGCGATTTGCGCCGCGCCAAGTTGACCAACGTTTGTTTCGGGTCATCCAGTTGTTCGGGGTATTCATCAACAAGAGTCACCGAGATACCCAAATATGCGGCAATAGCCTGCCGGTCGGCAAGCAGCCAACTTTCTATTTCATTGACCACCGCTCGCAGCAACAATCGAGGATTGGAAGACGGCAGCCAACCGGCAATCGCCGGGGGGCACGACAATCCGGTATCCATAAACAATACCTTCGCCAATTAGGGTGAAGTGAACGGCGTTTTAATTGGATGTATGCGTCCGATAGAAACGAATGAGCGAAATATCAAGGTTAATAAATAGGGTGCGGGTTTTTGCGGAAGCATTTTTATCATTTCATCAAAATATCGATTGGCACGATAGTACGCTTTCAAGTCGAGTACTCCGGCTTGTGGAACGTTTTGCCTATATTGTGATAATAAGACTTGTGCCACATTAACCATAAACAATGACAGGTTCAGGGCGTTGGTTAAAGGCTGCTTTTTGATATTCATAAAGTCTTCCAGACCCCAATACTGTTTAGCATCACGGAAATTGAACTCAATCTGAAAACGCAGACGATAGTAGTCGATGAGTTTATCGTATGCCAGAGTCAAATCGCTAGAAAATAAGATGACGTGAGCAAAGGCACCGGTTTTTATGTTTAGTTTGGTGATGATCACCACATTGAGAGGCGAAGCAAAATACCGGTGCAGGGCAGTGAGTTGGTATATGCGAGTACAAATATTGCCGTCGCGGGTGCTCTCGACCAGATATTCGGGAGAAATGTCTCGGTAATTCACTCGCTTGCCGTACTTTTTGCGTCGGTTTTCACCTTGATAAGGTATGTAAAGAGCAGCGTCATACCGTAATTTTGAGATCAAATGCAACCCACATTGACGCACCATCTGTAAAGCATTATTATTGCCAAAGTGTCCGTCCAGTACAAAATAAGTGACAGAAAGGGTGTCGCCAAAGAGTTTTAGTTGCTTTTTGAGCATTTTTTGGATCCGTTGGAGTTCAAAGGTGAGCGCAACCTTGGTTTTGTCTTTATTCTTGCTCCCTTTTGGTCGACCACGTTTTGCTCTCTTTTTTTTCTTCTTTTTGGTTTTGGCTGCTTCTTTTTCTGCTTTTGTGCGTACCACCTGCTCTACTTGCACCGGGTGCGATTGACGGGTCGATACATCAATCAATGAGAGAGCAAAAATGGCTATGCCTTTGACCGGTCGGTTGAACAAGCCGGCATAGAAACGATCCAGCCCGTGGGTTTTTGTGCCCGCTTTGGTGGCGACACATTCATCACCGACTAATATGTACACTTTGCCGGCGTGAAAAAACTGCTTTTGAAAAAAGCGATAAAACAAGGTCGTCCAATCAATCCGGGTATTGAAAAATCGCTGAATAGTGCGATAACTGCCACCTTTGCCCGCCCAACGTGAGATGCCCAACATTGTAACTCTACCGGACATCGCCAGTAGCGCTTGCACCACCACAGCCATTTGGCGCAACAGTGTGCGTTCATCTGAATTGACGATTCCTGTTAATAATGTGATAATATCCGACATGAGCAGTTGTTTCCTTTACGCTTTTCTCCTTGGTCGGTAAAAAACGTATCGTACTCAACTGCTCTCTTTTTCGCCAATTTTTGGCGAAGGTATTGTATATGGAACTCTTTTATTCTATTTCTCTGTTATCTTGCATTCCTAACCCCTGAACACGCTATGGGGGGTAGATATTTAGTAATGTCTTACCCTTTCTGGTCAATCGGATTAGTACAACTTCTGCACAAATTAAAAGAGAAATACCACTACAGAAAAATTTTATTCGTAATATGCTCATTTATACTAATCTCTGCTATTTCTGAGGCGACATTAACTTCATATTTATACAAAAGAAACTCAACCCCTGTACAATTACTTGCTCAATCTGATATAATCTTAATTGATAATGTAGCTAGAGGTGTTTTACCACGAATGTTACTGCTTATGCCCCCGCATAAAACTGTATTTATAGCTAATCAAAACTATTTATTAGAACACCCAGATACATGGCTACCAAATCTAAAAGAAAACACTATCTATGTTAGTTTGAATGGCTATGGCAATACCATCAAGAAACAGACAAATATCGTTACGCTAATAGATAGTAGATATAACATCCACGCATCCCAAAGGAACATCAACAAACGATTTGGAACGATTTTCAGTGTGGAGGAACGTGTACAATGAAACTCTGTTTCATCGCTGATGCTAACAGTATCCACACCCACCGCTGGCTCAATCCACTTATAGAACACGGACATCAAGTCTATCTTCTCTCTTAC
>JALUJE010000235.1 GCA_027057185.1 Helicobacteraceae bacterium
TCCACATCATTTAGAGCCATATTGCTTTTGGCGGCATGGATGGAACTTTTTGAAATTTCGGTTGCTAGTACCTTGGAAAATATTGACGCAAAGGGAATGGTAAAGTTTCCTGCGCCACAATAGAGTTCTAGTAGATCTCCTTGGCTATGTTCAAGCTGCTGCAACGCCCACGAAAGCATCTTCTCGTTCACTCTGGCGTTGGGTTGGGTAAAACTATTTTCAATCTGCTTGAAACGGTACGAGCGTCCATTAACTTCAAGCCGCTCCACAACAAAATCATCTCCAATAACTATTTTTTGTTTGCGACTGCGCCCTATAATACTAATACCGAGTGCCGACGCCATCTGCCGGGCATGCTCTCTCCATTCATCATCAAGCCGTTTGTGATACAAAAGACTCACCACAATATCACCATCGAGAGAACTCAAAAAATCGGCACCAAAAAGCTTATGACCCATACGATATTTCTGAATACTCTCTAAAAGTTTTGACATCAAGGTGGCAATAGCGGTATTGACCATGGGGCAGAAATCAATCAGTACTACCCCCTTATGACGGAGTGCATTCATAGCATAGTGAATGGTATCACCGACATGCCAGATTTTAAATTCGGCACGAGCACGGTAGTGCTCTTCATCAGAGGTAAAAATCGTTATGTCCCCTCGATAATACGGAGAAAACATCGCCTCAATACGACGTCTCTTCTCACGCAGTTGTACGGCATACCCACCCTCATAGTGACGACAACTACCACATACTCCAAAATGTGCACACTCCATCACGTCTCCTCATCTTCAGCATAAGGTAATTCCAGTGCTTTAACGTTACCGACGGCACTACCGGCAATGCCTTTAATGGAGCCATACATGCCAATGGTGTTTTCAAGTACCTTCTCAATCTGTTTGTCGCGCTGCTTCCAAATACGTGCCATGGAACGTTTTTCACTCTCCAAATCCTGTTTCATGGTGGTAAAACCTTCTACAATCGCTTCAATTTGCATACTAAACTCGGTACTAGTCAGGTAACTGTAAAGCATACTCATTTTATCCGTCCGGTTTTCATCACTTTTTTTGGCATGATTGATTTTAATAATGCCCTCTCTTAAGACGGCACTCAACCCTTTAAACTCCTCATAGGTACATACCCAAATACCATCGACCAAACCCATACGCTCCAACTCACCGGGCAAAACCTGCGTCACCAATACGCCGACATCCACGCGTTTGTCCCGCATATCTTTTTTAAATTTTTCTATCCATGTGCGTTGAAAATCTTTGGTTCGTTTGCTCTCATAGTAAATGGTTCCACAGTTTTGTACCTCTCGGGTATGTACTGTCTGAATACAGTCACCTCCGCGAGCACCTTTTTTAATCTCTTCAATAACATCAAACGGATACTTATGTGCCAAATATTCCTCAATAGCAAGTTCTTGCACTTCTCCTTGAAGCTGCATACTACCCTGTTCTGCCTTCCTCTGGGCAATTTGAAGTTGTTCTTGAAGCTGCTTGAGTTGCGCCTCTTTTTGTCGAAACTTGAGCTCATTGGTCTCTTCTAGCGTTTTTTGAATCTTCTCTTTTTCCTCTTGCAGTCGCTTGGTAAGTGCCAACTCCGCATCAGCCTGAACACGTGACTCAATTTCCGATTTTTCTCGTTTGAGTTTTTCGATCTCCGCTCTGCTCCTATTGAGCTCCTTGACCTGATTTGACTTCACTTCAAGCTCTTTTTTCAGCAATGCAACAGACTCGCTCTGCTCAGCTTCAAGCTCTTTTTTGATTGCTTCTTGCCAACGCTGTTTTTCCACTTTCAGCTGCATCTGAGTCGCATGACGTAACTCTTCGTCAAACTTCTCCTGCTGCTGTTTAATACGCTCTTCTTTTACATGTAAATTTTCAAAAGCCTCTTTATACTCTTTTCGCTTCTGATCCACTTCATCCTGAAGCTTTTTCTTCTCGTCACGGTTTCGCTGCTTAAGCTCTGCTTCTAACTGATGATAGAGTATGGCATTAACATCAATCTCGGTATGGCAATTGGGACAGGTAATGGTAGTTTTTGAGGACATGAGATACGCTCCACAGTAATATTGTTGCAATATTACTACAATTTTGCTTTGCAATCATTCTATTGCCGAAACGACCAAATCAAAGACAACTACTTGCCTCTTCAATAGTTTCTATTTAATCGAAGCAATCAGATTGCCAATAAGCAGATTCCAGCCGTCAATCAGTACAAAGACCAGTATCTTAAACGGTAAGGATATCATTACCGGTGGGAGCATCATCATACCCATGGACATCAATATGGATGCCACCACCATATCAATGACCAAAAAGGGCAAGAAGAGCAAAAAACCGATCTCAAAAGCGGTTTTCAGCTCACTGATAATAAATGCGGGAATCACTACCGTAAGCGGTACAT
>JALUJE010000236.1 GCA_027057185.1 Helicobacteraceae bacterium
AGACATCATAAATGATTAAAATATCAGATTTTTTCGAACGAAGAAACGTAACCAGCTCTTCTCGTTGCAATAACGGTTTATTTTGTGACTTGTGGTCAATATACTCATAATCAATCTCCAAAGCATACTGTTCCACATACAAATTAATGTACTTTAACTGCTCATAGACACCGTCAAAATGTTTATCAGGACGAATATAACTTATCACCATAATAACGATAAAACCTCACTTTCCTAATAGTTTCGTCGTCATTGTAACAAGTTATGACGATGATAGTCAAGAAAAAAAGAATTTTTTTCGTCAAATATCTCTTTTTGACTGACAGTTTTCATGTAAAACAATAATTTCCTTATCCAGAACAATTCCAAAAGTTTCTGCAACACGCTGCTGTGCCAGCGATATCACATACATTGCATCATCAAATGTTCCACCACCATAATTGACAAGAAAATTGGCATGAACTGCACTAAATCCTACAGCGCCGTGACGCCAGCCTTTTAGGCCAACGGCTTCTATTAACCGTCCGGCATGATCACCTGTAGGATTTTTAAAACAACTCCCTGCACTCAATGCTTTAGGTTGATTCGAACGCATGGAGCGAAACATTTCGAGTCGCTGCGTTTGAAACCCTTCTTCTATATTGAAGTGCGCTTCAAATACCACGCCCTCAAGATGGCAATAGCGGTAGCCGTGCGGTATATGCTCCTTGAGATAATAGTCACCGTCCAACTTCAGTGCATAAAGATAATTAAAAATCTCCCACTCCTTCAGACCGGCATTCATTTTAATCATCCCCCCAACGGTTCCGGGAAGATGCGCCATAAATTCAAAATTGGCAATATTGTGTCGTTTACAAAACGAAACCACCTTACCGCCTGGTGTTGCAGCACCAATAACCAATCGACCATTTTCTATTTTAATGTAATCGTATGCTTTAGAAAGTACCATGAGCGGTGGGGGTGTCGGCGAGAGCAGAACATTGTTCGCACCGCCGATAATATAGGCATCTTGAGGATAGTGCTCATCTTCAATCACCCACACTTCTAGTGTCGGTCCTATTTTTATAGAAGCATAGCGAGAAAAATCTATGGTTTTATAATGCCTCATTGCACAAAAGAGGGGATCATATTAAAGACTTTGGTGGCAAAATCATTCATACTATTTAGCATCCACGGCATGGTTAAAATAATGACAATGACCACACCGATAATTTTGGGAATAAAACTCAAAGTCATCTCATTGATCTGGGTTGTTGCCTGAAAAATACTAACCGCAAGTCCAAGAAACATCCCCACCAATAGCCCCGGAAGAGCCAGTTCCAATGCAATTTTAAAGGTCTCTACTCCCAGGCTAATAAGCGTTGATTCCATTACCCTCTCCTTAGTACACCATATTCACTGGGAATCAAATAATCACGGACATCTATGTTTTCCTCGTAAAAGCCATGCTCATACCCCAATTCAAACAGTCGATTGATAGCACGTAACTGTATGTCATTTAATGCGATGGAATCATCATTAGCATACAGCTCCAAATAACGCTCCAATGTTGCTGCATCAATGCGAACCAAATCGCGTTCTATCAACATTGATGAAAGCCGCTCTTTATGCGTACGGGCGATGGATACAGCATCAATTAACAACTGTTCATATGCTATCGCTTTACTTAGCGGTAGAGAACGTCGTAGCGCCATTCCTCCAAGTGGAAGCGGCAATCCGCTGCCTGCCAACTCCTGCCAAACATCCCACATCTCACGCGCTACTTCTAGGGAGTCGTGGAACGTCAAAATACTTTCATGAATCAATACACCCGCATCAACACGCCCTGTTTCAACAGCCACTTCTATCTCTAAAAAATTCATATAGGTAATGCGAGCCTGCGGATAGGCAATACGAAAGAGCATGGCATTGGTTGTATACTTGCCACTCAATGCTACGGTAAAGTTCCGTTTGAGTTTCACATCCTTACGTTTGATCAATTTAGGACCATATCCCTCACCAAAACTGACGGCAGTTTTTAACAAGGCATACTCATCTTTAATATGTGGATAGAGCGCAAAGCTGATGGCAGTAATGTCATACGTTCCTTTCAATGCCTCGACATTGAGTGTCTCAATGTCGAGTGCACAGTTGTCAAATCGCACCCCTTGCATTGTAATCCAACCAAACTTTATGGCGTAATACATAAAAATATCATCCGCATCCGGAGAGTGTGCTATCAGCATATTTTTCACGTGCCGTCCTAATTATTGTAATATGATCAAAAAATCAATTAGATTTTAACTCAAAAAGGATAAAATTATAGACTTAATTTAAAAAATATTTCAATTTGCAATATTATGATTCAACATGTCAAATTGTCATATAATAGTAACTTCCATAAGCTCTTCACCCTCTCGAAT
>JALUJE010000237.1 GCA_027057185.1 Helicobacteraceae bacterium
ATGCAGAGCTCGTGCCATTCGGCGCAATTCTTTGGCAACCTGTGATGCCAGCTCACGGGTTGGACAGATAAGCAGTGCTTGAATACGAAACGTTTTTACATGTAAATGCGCTAGCACGCCTAATCCAAACGCCAGTGTCTTGCCGCTTCCGGTTTTTGCTTGGGCAATGACATCGCGTCCTTGTAAAATACTCGGTAGGCTTTGCTCTTGAATGGGAGTCATCTGTACATAGCCTAAGGTCTCGAGATTGTCTAAGAGTGATTGGTTCAGTGGCAATTGTGAAAAACTGGCGTTCATGGAGATCCCTTGTATGAGTGGTAATGTGTGATGTGGTGTCAATCCGGAAGTATAGCGCTATTTTCCAAAAGAGCGATAATGCTAGCAGACTCTTAGCTTTGACCTGCTATGCTTTTATCAGAAAATATCAACATGAGGTCAGTAGTGAATCCAGAACAATACAGTGCTTTTGAAGAGGCGGTGCAAGTCATGATGAAAAGTGTCGGAGAAGACCCGCAACGCGAAGGATTATTAAAAACACCGCAGCGGGTGCGTAAAGCATATGAGTTTATATTTGGCGGCTATAACGAAAATCCGAAGGAAGTATTGGAATCTGCACTTTTTAGCAGCTCCAATGATGAGATGGTGCTTATTAAAGATATGGAGTTCTATTCTACATGTGAGCATCATCTGTTACCCATTATCGGTCGGGCACATGTAGCATACATTCCCGAAGGTAAAGTTGTCGGTCTTTCCAAAATTCCACGAGTGGTCGATATTTTTTCACGTCGTATGCAAATTCAAGAACAGCTGACCGAACAGATTGCTGAAGCGATTATGCAGACGATTAAACCCAAAGGAGTTGCCGTTGTGATTCAGGCACGTCATATGTGCATGGAGATGCGCGGCGTTGAAAAGATTAATTCCACGACCACATCGAGTGCGTTACGCGGGCTTTTTAAAAAAGATGTCCGTACCCGTTCCGAGTTTTTCAATCTGATTAACGCGCCGGCGGGAACACGGTACTAGCGTATGTCGCTTCGCTCACTCAAAGATCGCATTCGAAATCAGGATCTGTGTATCAGATTTGGTACGGTCTCTAAAATTAGCTCCACGGTCATTATTGCCGAAGGGTTGCAGGTGAGTATCGGCGACACCGTCACTATTGAGTCGCAGGCCAATGGTGATGAGACTATGGGTATGGTAACCGAACTTGACGGGAGCAAGTTCTTTGTGACCCCGTTTAGCTTTATAGAGGGCTTCCGTACGGGTGACAAGGTCTATCTGAATCACGGTGGTATGAGTATTCCCGTTGGAGATGCCTTGCTCGGACGCGTGGTAGATCCATTTATGAACCCCATTGACGGTAAAGGGGCAATTCATACGTTCCAGCGTGATCCTATTTTGAAGACTCCCATTGAAGCAATGAAGCGGGGAATGATTGATGAGGTCTTTTCGGTTGGCGTAAAAAGTATTGACGGACTACTGACATGTGGAAACGGACAGAAACTGGGAATTTTTGCCGGTAGTGGCGTGGGGAAATCAACGCTGATGGGGATGATTGTACGCGGTTCTAAAGCACCGGTCAAAGTGGTGGCGCTCATTGGAGAGCGGGGACGTGAGGTGCCGGAATTTATTGAGAAAAACCTTGGAGGTAATCTGGAAAATACCGTCATTGTAGTTGCTACCAGTGACGATTCACCGCTTATGCGAAAGTACGGAGCCTTTTCGGCCATGAGTGTGGCGGAATATTTTAAAGATCGTAATCAGGACGTACTGTTCATTATGGATTCGATTACCCGTTTTGCAATGGCACAGCGTGAAATTGGACTGGCACTCGGAGAACCACCGACTTCAAAAGGGTATCCACCCTCGTCGCTTACTTTACTACCGCAGTTAATGGAACGCGCAGGAAAGGAAGAGGGCAAAGGTGCCATCACCGCATTTTTTACGGTATTGGTAGAGGGAGATGATATGAGCGATCCCATTGCTGACCAGTCGCGCTCGATTTTAGACGGGCATATTGTACTGTCTCGGGAATTGACTGACTTTGGCATCTATCCGCCCATTCATATTTTAAATTCCGCATCGCGGGTAATGAATGATATTATTACTCCCGAGCACTTTGAAGCGGCACGAAAATTTCGTAAACTCTACACTCTGTTGAAGGAGAATGAGATGCTCATACGTATTGGTGCATATACTAAAGGAACCGATCCGGATCTGGATGAGGCCATTGAAAAAAAGGCAAAAATGGAGCGGTATCTCTCCCAAGGAGCGATGTATCAGCTAACATTCAAAGAGTGTTCCGAAGATCTGGTCGATATTATGAAGTAAATGGGATAAAATTACTCTTATTTGTTAAATTTCTGTTATTATAAAAATGCTTTAAGCATAA
>JALUJE010000238.1:0-7599 GCA_027057185.1 Helicobacteraceae bacterium
CAGCCAACTCGGGAGATCCGATTATTGGTACGGCAGCGACGGCAGGACGTGGATTTATGCAGTCATCTGCATTGGAAGCATCGAATGTGGATCTTTCAAAATCCTTGACGAATCTTATTATTATTCAGCGGGGATACCAGGCAAATGGGAAAACCATTACCACATCTGATACGCTGTTGGAGACTCTTATTGGTCTAAAACGTTAAATTTACATGTAGATGCTGTAGTGCTTTTGATCTGCTAGAATACTCTTCCATACAGTTCGTTATGCAGTTTTATGGCATAACGATCACTCATACTGGCAATATAGTCGGCAATTACCCGGTGTTGGTGGCGTGATGCCAATTGCCGGTAAAAATATTTTGGTAGCAGTTTTGGTTCATCCTGTAACGCTCGATACAGACCAATAATTGCCTGTTTCCCTGAAAACATTTTACGAACAATATTTTTGTGCTGATACAGCTCTCGATGCAATATTTTTTTTAATTTTTTGATATCGCGTTCAACTTTGGCGTCAAAACCTATAGGAAGTGGTTTAGAGGAAGGAATAGTCGCACTCAAGACGTTACCGGGTTCAACACTGTTTTTTGAAAAATCCAATAAAGAGTAGACCAGATGGTTAATAAAGTGGGAGCTAAAACGGTAGCGAAACATTTCATCGCCCTCTTCAATACGGATGCCTTCTGCTTCGACGCTATGCAGAATTTCTTGAATAAGAGCACTTTGTTTGAGTGTGTCAAAACTGATAAGCCCTGCATGAATACCGTCATCGATATCATGACTCATATAGGCAATTTCATCTGCCCGATCAACAATCATCGCCTCTATGGAAGGGTGGGTATCAAGGTGAAATTGGGTGTCAATATCTACATGTAAAAATTTCTTTTTGTAAGGGTAGGAGTGTTTTAAGATACCTTCTAACGTAGCAAACGTTAAATTGAGACCATCAAACTGTTTATATTTTTTCTCCAAAAAAGTGACGACTCGAAAAGATTGGTAGTTGTGTTCAAAGCCATTGAAAAACCCATCATCTTTCAGACAGCGATCTAAAGTATCGCCGCCGATATGTCCAAAAGGAGTATGCCCCAAGTCATGAGCTAGGGCAATGGCTTCGGCAAGGGACTCCTGAAGCTGCAGACTCTTGGCAATAGAACGGGCAATTTGACTTACTTCAAGAGAGTGGGTTAGCCGGGTTCTGAAGAAGTCTCCTTCATGGTTCAAAAAGACTTGTGTCTTGTATTCGAGTTTTCGAAAGCTTCCGGAGTGAATGATGCGATCACGATCACGATCGAAAGCAGAACGAAAATCATCAGATGAGTCATAAAAACGAGCATCAGCTCTCATATGACTCGTTTTCAAGATTGATTTCGTGAATTGTAATGAGGAGATCTAGCAGCTTTTTCTGGGTGAAGGGCTTGTGTAAAAAGTGGGCATGCTTAAATTTTTCCATAATCTGATAGTGAATATCACGCATGTCATGTACTACAAAGACAATTTGCAAGCCCTGCTTTTCAGCAATATCAGAGAGCTCCTCAATGGAAGTTTCTCCCAGTACATTGGAGTTTAAAATGAGAAAATCGACATGATGGAACTCGTCATGAATAATTTTGGCAGCATGCTCCCATGAAAACGAGGGTTTCACTTTGAGATGGAAATACTCCAATTGCTGGCGTAAGACGCGTGCGGCCAAGACATTGTTGTCCACAATAAGGGCAGAATATTTCATAATTTCTTTATAGGGAAGACGGTATTT
This sequence comes from Helicobacteraceae bacterium, assembly GCA_027057185.1. Classification (GTDB taxonomy): domain Bacteria; phylum Campylobacterota; class Campylobacteria; order Campylobacterales; family Sulfurimonadaceae; genus QNZR01. Next base: position 1,754 of record JALUJE010000238.1, read on the forward strand.
TCGCTGTTCAATTTTTTCAGGAAGGTCAAGCACAAGGTTAAAGACAAAACTGCTGCCGTGACCATAACTGCTTTTGAGGGTAATTTCTCCACCCATTGTATTGATGAGCTGTTTACTCATATTGAGACCGATTTTAATATTGGAGTCAATATTGTAGACATGTTCATCGGCAAAGTCATTGAAAACGCTATCAATCTCTTCTTGACGAAACCCAATGCCGGTATCTCTGAAGGTAAACTCTAAATCAATGGTATTATCAGTTATGGAGCGTGGTTTGAGTGAAATAATAATTTCACCTCGCTGGGTATTGTTGAGTGACTGATTTAAAATATTGGTTAGAATCTGGTTGATGCGTAAGGGGTCACCCAGATATTTAATAGGCATTTTGGTATCAACATCGAAGGTGATTTCCACCCCTTTTTCCAATGCCATCTGATTGGCGGATGAGGCAACCGTCTCGAGAATGGTATTGATATTAAACTCTACATGTTCCAGATCAAGTGCATTGGAGCGTAAATTGGTAATGTCAATAATATTGTTGATGACTTCATCGAGCTTAGAGGAGGATGCCGTGATATTATCGAGCATCTCATGCTCTTTTCTATTGGTACTAATTTTCGCCAGAGTTTCTGTTGCACTTAAAATGGTGTCAATTGGTTTTTTTAGACTTAGTGTCAGGTTTTCAAGAAAAGCATCTTTGGATGTCAGTGTCTCTTCGAGATGATTTTTTTCGTCACAGCAGGTATTGTACAAGGTATCTGAGGCATGCAGTTTCTCTTTGAGAAGCTGATTGTCCCGGTAAAATTTAATTAATGCTAACAGAAGAACGATAGCAGTAACAAGTGCTGCAATAAGGAGGGAATTACCGGTGTTGTTGGAAGATTTGTGTGTTACGGTACGCTCTGTCGGTACAGAAACGTTAGCGCTTGGTTCTTCCAAGGCATTGGAGGCAACGGCAGTCGTAGTTGTATTGCTTGCTGCAGCAGAGATAGTCTCAATACTTTGCGTTGATGTGACTGGTATTGTAGGTTGTGATGTTGGTGTTTCAAGGGAGTCTTGAGGCGCTAGTACCGTTTTGGTGTTGGAATTATTTTCTTCTTTTAGTTGGGGGGTAGTTTTAGCAGCTAATGCGAGTCTTTCAGACATCGTAGGAGCCGTTTCTTTCACCGGAAGAGAGGTTACAATATCTTCTATCGGTAGGGATTTTGAGGGCGGAGTATATTTATTGATAAACGCATCAGCATAGCTCGGTGGTAAAAACTCCTTGACCTCTTTGGCTGCTTGGTAGTTCTCAAACGGCTCCAATGCAATAATGAAAGCACGACCCGAAGGACGGGCAACAATATTAAAACCATATTGATCCTGAATAACATAAAATTCTGAGCCAAGCCGTGATTCAAACTTTTCTAGAGCCTTGTCCGCGTCATACTGGCTTGGAAAGGAACCAATAATAATTTTTCGCTCTGATGAGGCATACAAGGAGAGGAGTGTTAAAAAAAGTAAAAAAAATGTTTTCATATTCATATATGGAGACTCCCGATTTCTGTTTTTCGAAAAGCATCTTACCATTTTTATTATTATATTTAACATAATAAAATAAGCAACAGTGATAATTTCAAAAAAATGTATCATTTCAGAGAAATCCTATAGATTTAATGCACGATATAAAAACTTAACACGCTTTAATGTAAAACAAGATAGAATACGATTCATGAATTTGCTTTTATTAACAGCTGTAGCCGCAGCATTTTCCGGACTTTTTATTTATGTGTTAATACAATATGCCGACCGACTGGGTTTTGTCGATGTTCCCAATGCCCGGAGCGCCCACAACAAGGTGATGCCGCGAAGTGCGGGGTTAGGATTTGTCTCTGCCGTACTGCTGGCGCCTCTGCTTGTTAACATGAGTTTTTTGATAGAGTATTATTATGTGTTTCTTGCCATCACCGTGATTTTGATTGCCGGGATTTTAGATGATAAATTTGATGTTTCGCCTAAAATCAAATTTATTTTTATCTTCGCGGCAACCGTGATACTCTATCTGCACGATATTCAGATTGACTCTCTGGGAAGCTATTTTGGATGGGAAGTCACCATTCCCGGATTTTTGATTTTTATCTTTACCTTCTTTGCCATTGCCGGCTTTACCAATGCCCTGAACCTTATGGATGGACTCGATGGACTGGCAGGTTCCATTGCTTGGGTCATGTTTGCCTCCTTTTTTACTATCGGGTGGATCTATCACGATACCCTGATGATCAACCTTTCGGCAATGTATATCGGCGCACTGACGGTGTTTTTGTTTTTTAACTGGAACCCGGCAAAAATTTTTATGGGAGACAGTGGTTCTTTGAGTCTGGGCTTTTCCATTGCCCTACTGAGTATACAGTCACTGCACTATGTCGAACCGACAGCCGTACTGTTCCTTCTGGCATTGCCGATTTTTGATACCTTCATTGTTATGCGCCGCCGTATTCAGCGCGGGCTCTCTCCCTTTGAGGCGGACAAGACGCATCTGCACCATCTGCTGTACAAAGTAAAATTACATGTAAAATTTACCACAATCATGCTGATCTGTATGCAGATCATCTTTTCGCTTATGGGCTTTCAGATGCATAATGCCAATAACACCCTCACGCTCATTCTGTTTGTTCTGTTCTTTTATATCTTTTTAAATCTTTTTGATGAACGCCTGCGTTACCGTACGAAAGAGAAGCGAGAACCGTGAAACTTGTAGGTTTTGTCATAACGGTTGCGGTATTATTGTTTATGGTGTCGTGCGGCGGTAACAGTGCGTCTTCCAAGTCAGAAGCATCGCTTCTGTTTCGCTCGGGTTTTGAAGCGGGCGTATCGTTGCAGCCTCCCAATGATAATACTTCTATTGGTGACTATCAGTTGATTACGGGAACCGATTCACAGACGGGATATCATTGGCCCATTGAGATATTGGGAACAACAGATGGAGGATTGCATCTGATTGATGATGATAACCGACGTGCCCTGAAAAATGATATTCAAACAGTGGTTGGACATGATGGTAGAATGAGCAGAGCATTGTATAGTGCACAATACTACAATGTGAGTATAACCCAATCCCCCTATGAAATCGTCAATATTACGAAAGATAGGCACGATTTGTATATTAAGTACTGGATGAAAGTCGATGGTCAAAGTCTTGAGCAGGCAGATGCGTGGCGTGTATTGTTTGAATACAAAACGACAGGGTACGCTTCAGGTGAGGGGTTTCGGTTAATAGCATTTATTTACACTGATGATGCAGGTAACCCGTATTGGCACTGGCAGGGAGATCGTGACCCAGAACATGCGATTTGGGAAATCGACAATACAACGATTCCGGTTCCAAAAGACACGTGGTTTTTAACGGAGTTTTATTGGCATTGGAGTGAAGGTGACGACGGGAGGGCATTGTGGAAAATCAATGGTCAGGTAGTAGGCGATCATTATGGAGCCACTACGAGAAATTCGCAACCGATTGATCTGATTATATTAACCCAAATCTATGGTAATGCTAATCCTAAATATCAGTGGATAGATGATATAGAGATATGGGATGCTCTGCCAAAGCTGCCACAGTAGCATATGCACCAAAAGCGGCAGCATACTGAAAATGTTCAAGTCGTACGCAGCAATGACGGTTCGTGTACTGCTTATTCTCAAGAGTATGAGGAGCATTATCACTCTACCAAAGACGGTGCACTGAACGAATCCCTCAATAAACATGTGATTCCTGCTTTGCTGCATGTTAAAGAGAAGACGGAGATTACCATTTTAGATATCTGCTTTGGTTTGGGGTTTAATACTCTGGCGACGTTATATTATTTGCAAATCAACAAGATAAAAAAAGCTGTGACCATCATTTCCCCAGAGCGTGATGCTGAACTTGTTACTAGTTTACACAATTTTGATTATCCCGATATTTTTAAACCTTTTTTGCCTGTTATTGCTGCCATTAGCAGTAAGCAGGAGTATCATGAAGATAATATACATGTAAACGTCATTATCGGTGATGCCAGAACATATCTTAAGACAACAACGACGATGTTCGATATTGTCTATCAGGACGCTTTCAGCCCCGCCGTAAATCCGGCACTTTGGACGCGAGAATACTTTTCGGATCTTACACGACTCATGAAAGACGATGCTATTTTGACTACATATTCTACGGCATTCAAAACCCGACTGGCGCTGCATGAACAACAATTGTTGGTATATCTCAATCGGGGAAAGTGTTTCCGTAATGCTACGGTGGCATCCAAACAGGAACTTCACAAATATGAACGTGTTGATATGCATCATAAAATTTCTTGTAATCCCAACATAGAAGTTCTCCGTGATATACACATAAAAAATCTGCTATAGTTGCCCTATAACAGCATTGTAGGAGTTGGGCTATTTTGTGGTGGTTACCTTCTTTTTTTTACATCCTTTTAAGTTGCATAAGCATAGAATTAGGCGTAAGAGTTTATTTGCAATAAGGATAAATAATGTTAAAATTAATGATTTTTTCACTACTTTCGCTACTACTATATGCCGATGGTCCGGTAGTAAAAAGCGGACAGACCACCATCTACATATCGGGCGATGATGGAGCGTATCGAGCAGGGATACAACGTTCCTATTCACGTGATAATGCCGTTGGTGTAGTGACTGACCATAGTACAAAACTGCAATGGCAGGATGATGCGACACATCGGTTTATGGCATGGAGTGAAGCACAGACATATTGTGCACAACTTAATATTGACGGAATGGGCTGGCGGCTCCCCACAAAACGTGAGCTTGAGACGCTAGTTGACTACAGTCGAAGCAATCGTGCTATTGATCCGGCATTTTTTAACATAGGAGCCAGTACATACAAAGAGTACTATTGGTCTTCTACTGCATATATAAGAGACAATACCCAAGTTGCTGTTGTGACATTTCATGATGGCTACAGTCAGGGGCGTAGAAGCAAAACGGACAGCTTGTATGTCCGGTGTGTACGCGCAAACAATCAATAAAGTGTCGGGAGTAAATTCATGAAAACAATTTTTTTAGTGATGATGACGATGAGTCTGTTGTACGGATCCTATACACGTGATGCCACGTCAAAGACAGTGTATGATAGTCAGACAAACCTAACATGGGAAGATGGCAAAAATCATCTTTACAAGTGGGAGGATGCCGTTGGTTATTGCGAATCTCTAAATTTTGGAGGTGTTCAGGATTGGCGACTTCCCAATGTTAACGAGATGCTCAGCATTGTAGACTATCATGTACAAGGTGCTGCCATTAACCCTGTTTTTAGTTATCTTGTTAATGAACCGTACTGGTCAGCTACTACTAATGCCGGCAAAAACGATGAGGCATGGTATGTTAACTTTTCTGACGGTTACAGCCGCTCATTTCCTAAAGATGCTAACCGTCGCTATGTTCGATGCGTGCGTCAGGGAAAACTGAGTTCATCGGGCAGTTCCGGAAATGCGGCAACATTACCGGCAATTTTTTATCTGCTGCAATAAGGAAGTACTAAGTAAAAGAGAGGTACGATTTGTAATCATTTTAAATAACATCAGGATTACATATGCTTAAAATTATTGTCTGTTTACCAGTACTCTTTCTCTTTGCTTATGCAGAGAGTTCTGTGATTAAAACGGGACAGACCATTGAGTATAAGGTTGGTGATAACGGAACGTATCACACACTAACCGGTATTGAGCGTTCTTATAGTCGTGATGATGCTCAAGGAATCGTAACGGACAAGGTTACCGGTTTAGAATGGCAGGATTATTATGCAGCAGGAACAATATATCGTGCAGATTGGGAGGCAGCTATCACGTATTGTA
>JALUJE010000238.1:7609-7903 GCA_027057185.1 Helicobacteraceae bacterium
GAGCTGGAGGGTAGTGGCTGGCGACTGCCGAGCCGTAAAGATCTCAAGACAATTGTGGATTATAGTCACGCGCAACCGGCGATAAATACGATGTTTTTTCACAATACTGCTTCTGGAACATACTGGTCTTCAACAAGCTACATGGAACGCAGTCCCAAAAATGCCTGGCGTACAAATTTTAATGATGGCGGAGATTATATTAATGAGAAGTCCAGAATTCATTTTGTCAGATGTGTCAGAGGAATAAGAAAATGAAATGGATAGTTGTACTGGTAGTGACGGTAAGCATGTTAC
>JALUJE010000239.1 GCA_027057185.1 Helicobacteraceae bacterium
TATCTTATATTAATATTCCCAAAGAGATTTTCCCGCCGGTACAGATGGATAAAATCAGTATTAGCGGTGTTTATGCCGGTACTAGTGCTGATGTACTCGATAAAATGGCGGTCAAGAATATTGAGGACGATCTCAAAAATATTGATGCGCTTGATGATATTAAAACCACCATTAAAAACGGTGTGTTTTCCATGATCATCGATATTAAACCTGGTTCGGAAAATATGAGTGTACTCAATGATGTCAAAGATGTCATCTCCAAAGTCAAACGGGATCTGCCCTCGGACATGAACGAACCCATTGCCAAAATACATGTCAATGTCATTCCACTCGCCCTCATTGCCATTGCCGGAGATGTACCCAAAAAAGAGTTATTGCGTTATGCTGATGAATTGAAGAGTTCTTTGAGTGCGTTTAAAGATCTAAGTGACATTGCTATTCGCGGTGATGCCGATGACGAGTTGGTCATTCGCATCAATGAAGAGAAAATTCGTGCACTCTCACTTGATATGAACCTGGTAGTCTCCGCACTGCAAAACTTGAGTTCTATTTTTCCCATCGGTACCATTAAAGAGCAAGGAGCGCATCTCTATATTAGTACCTACAACGGTGAAAAAGAGCAGGGAATGCTTGAAGAGACACGGATTACTGTAGGAGACCAACGGGTACGTCTTGGTGATATTGCCGAGGTTTCGTTTGAGTTAAGTGACGAAACGGAATTATCCCACTTTAACGGATTGCAAAATATTTCGCTTAACATCAATAAGGCCAAAACAGGTAACGCCATTGCATTAGTCAAAGAAATTCGTACCGTGATGAAGCAGTATGAAAAAAAATATCCTCATATTACGTTTGAAATCTATACCGATACGTCAGTTTGGATTAAAAACCGTCTGAATACGGTATTTGCCAATATTTTGTTTGGGCTCATGCTGGTGTTTCTTGCAATGCTTATTTTTGTTAACCGTGGCATTGCACTGGTCGTTGCCATGGGTATACCTATGAGCTTTATGATTGGGCTGATTGCCACAAACTATGTCGGGTACAGTCTGAACATGCTTTCTCTTCTTGGAGCTCTCATAGCACTGGGTATGCTAGTAGATGAGGCTATTGTGGTTGCCGAAAATATTTACCGACATCTCGAAGAGGGAAAAAGTCGTCGTGAAGCTACTATTGTCGGTTCACTGGAGATGTTCCCTGCAGTGTTAACGGCAACCATGACGACGGTTTTTGCCTTCTTGCCGCTGTTGCTTATTACCGGCGAGATGGGAACATTTATTAAAATATTACCGGTGATGATCTCCATACTACTAATTAGTTCCTTGTTTGAGGCGTTCTATTTTTTACCACTGCACTCCTATCAGCTGTTACGTATTCGTAAAGAGGCACATATGACTCATAGCATTTGGCAACACCTTTGGCGGTGGTATGACGTTGTGCTGCATACGGTGTTTAAACGGCGTATACTCTCTTTGGTACTGATGGCAAGTCTTATCTTAAGTGCAACGGTGATGCTGGCAACACAGAGCAAGTTTCAGCTTTTTCCCGATTTTGACGTGACACAGGTATATGTCAGCGGTAAGGTCAATATTAACAATGACCTGCATGATACGGAAGCCATTGTCACCAAAATTGAGAAGATTTTGCTTGAAAAACTCGATAAAGAAGATGTCTCCTCAGTAACGTCGGTGATTGGTATGCGTATGGATGCTAAAAACAGAGCCGAACTCAATGACAATTTGTTTCAGGTATTCATTGATTTGCACGAACGGGCACCGGACAATTTTTTTAACAAATATATCAATCCCATACTTTCTGTGGAATATGACGGTGAGGTACTCAAACGGCATACGAGTGCTATTGAGATCAGTGAGCATGTCAGAGAGTGGCTGGAGCCGCTCAAAGCGCTAAAAAAAGAGGGTGAACCACTATTTGAAGAGTTGAGTGTTACCACGGCCGGCACCGGTGTGGTGGCACATGATGTTGAAATTGCTTTAAGCGGGAAACGTGATGCAGAGCTCTTGGACGGTCTGGAACAACTGAAACAGGCACTTGGTGGTATTGAAGGAGTTCATGATATTTCTGATGATGCTGACATTGGTGAAAGAGAGCTGAAGCTTCGTGTCAATGAGTATGGGCAAACATTGGGCTTTAACGAGCAGGTACTTAACGCACAACTGCGTTCTTACTACCTTAAAGGGGAGTATGGCAAAATGTTTAATGACGAGGGTCTCATACGTATTAAAGTGGAAGGACAACAGAAAGATACTCTGGATTCTATCTATAATTTTGAAGTGCAGATTCCCGGTACGACACAGCGTGTTGCACTGCGTGATGTGAGTGATTTTATATTTGAAAAATCATTTGTTAAAATT
>JALUJE010000240.1:0-577 GCA_027057185.1 Helicobacteraceae bacterium
TAGCAAAAACTTTTCTCCATTGGATTTGTCGGTTAGGTAAAGGTCAAACATGTAGGTACTCATCCCATCGACCGTTTCAACCTCATACTGCTCGCGAAAATATTTTATCATCATCTTTCTGGCATCTAAAAGAGGGTAGAGTTGAGAGACCATATCGGTTTCAGCAATGACATTGAGCATTTTACGCAGATCTTTAGAAAAGATCGAGGGAGAACTCGCCACTTCGACAACGTTGAGCAATTCATTGACCGGAACCATCATCCCTTTTTTATTCATGAGTTTCAGGGCTGAAATTTTCGCTTCTAATGCTCTTTTACTAAAGGAATTCATCTGTTTACTGGTATCACTGAGCACGAGAAAAATGGGAATCTGGTCGGGAGAATTTTGTGAATTTTTTACAGCAATTTCCATGCCTTCAAATGCTAGATATAAAATGTTGTTTAATTGCTCGAGTGAAACTCCTGAACGACTGATTTTCTCCGCATCGGCAATAAGTTCAAATTTTTGGTAGATTTCATCTTTCATAATATCGACATCAACCAAACCTTCCGTTTCTCTGAAAATATCAGCAACCTTT
>JALUJE010000240.1:587-2369 GCA_027057185.1 Helicobacteraceae bacterium
ATGGCGTGTTCATCTTTGCCATATACCTCCAAAACAATAGAAGCAAGTGTCGGTGGTCCTGCAGGTTGTTCAATCATCTTGATATTGGTACCTGATTTTATGGCTTGGCAGCGCGATTGAATGTCTGGACGCAGCCGTTTTACCATAGAGTAGGATGCTTCACTTCGTGTGTGTTTATCGGTAAGATTGACAACAATTTCAGCAACATTTTCACCTTGTTTTAAGGATGACCCTTTCACTAATCCGGCATAATCAAGTGGTGCTCCCTGTCCCAAAAAAACTTCGGCATTGAGTACTTCCGGTTCTAGTTTGAGAATATTGATCACACACGTGGTTACTTTGGTAGTCTCTTCAATGGAACTTCCTGTTGGAGTATCGACATAAATTGAGTAGGTATTGGTACTTTTTCCCGGGAGCATTCGTGCTAAGACCATCTCTGCAGGCAACATCATAATGGTTAGAACAAGAGAGACAAGTGTCATGCCAATAATAACATAGCGCTTCCAAGTACTTTCATTGATGGTAAAGATAAGATTTTCAAGCCATTTCATGAATTGCTCTCCTGCGTGGTCTCTTTTTGAAAGTGGTGATGATGGTGGTGCATTGTCGGTTTTTTGAGCATTTTGTTTGCCAAGTAAGGAGTAAACACATAGGCAATAATGAGTGAGGCAAAAAGCGCCACCGGTACGTTATAGGGAATAGGTTTCATAAACTCGCCCATCATACCGCCGACAAACGCCATGGGCACCATAGTTAAAATAATCGCAAGAGTGGCAACATTGGTCGGTGCACCGATTTCATCGGTAGCGGTAATCATAATTTCATCTTGGTTATGATTGAGTGCATCATGCTCATGCATATGTCGGTGAATATTTTCAATGACAATAATGGCGGCATCCACCAACAGTCCCAGACTCAGCAAGAAAGCAAACAGGGTAATTCGGTTAATGGTTTGACCGCTCAGATAAGCAATAAAGAGCGTAATTGCCAAGATAGCCGGCACGGTAAACGTGACAATAAGAGATTCACGCCATCCCAGAGCGACCACTAGAACGATAGCAATGATAACAATAGTGATGAGAAGGTGATTAACCAGCTCATTAACCGCCTCATTGGCTCGCTCTCCATAATTTCGCGTGACAACGTAACCAATACCTTCCGCATTGAGCTTGGCACTATATGTATGCAGAGTCTCCAGAACTCCCTCAGCCACTGTAACCGCATTGGTACCTTTGAGTTTAGAAATATTAACGGTAATCTGATCGTGTATCGGTGAGAAACTGCCATCATCTTGTTTATAAGTCATTTGGGCATTTTTATAGTTTTGCATATCGTAAGATTTTTCTACGCTAGCAATATCTTTCAGGTAGATAGGTGAACCCATATAGGATGCGACAATGACATTTTGAACATCTTTGATGCTTTCAATGGCATTTTTAACACCAAAAATCATGATGCCGCCATCTTTGACCTTGCTTTTGACATCGGGAACATTGACCGCCAGAGATTGTAGTGCTTTTTTAATCTGACCTAGCGAAAGGTGATAACCGGAGAGTTTAAATAGATCGACTTTGACGTTAAACTGTTCTTTATGTTCTCCTTTAAGTGTTGTTTTAGAGACATTTTCAACCTCATTGAAATCTTGTTGAATATCCCGAATCTTTTTAAAAAGTCCGACATTGTCCAGATTGGAGTCTTTTTTGAGATAAAAGGCGATGGAGACAATAGGAACATCAATGTCATTGTTATTGGGTTTAATTAGTGGTTGCATGTTATTTTTGG
>JALUJE010000241.1 GCA_027057185.1 Helicobacteraceae bacterium
ATTTTATAGTGATCACCCTCTGTTTCATAGGTGACAATACTCTCGCCAATCTTTCCAAAAAAAGAGAATTTGACATTGTATGTTGCTGCAATGTTCTTGGCAAGAAGTGGTGAAAAACTTAACAGAAAAAGTAATAATATTTTTGTCATCAATATTCCTTGAGCAGATTATACGATTATTTTAATAATTAAGTGTGAAGTTATTGTGTAAATATTACCGGTATAGACTATAATAGGACTTGATTACTTATGAACAGGAATAGCATTATGGGAAAAAATTCCATGGATAAACGAAAAGCCAAAGCCATGCAAAAAGGAATTCAAAAGTTACAGGTTGAGTTAAGCAGGGAGATTCTGGGTATTTTTCAGAGTGCATCAACCCCTTTGGACATTAACGAAATTGTTGCAAATTATCCAGACAATGAACGAAAAGCATCATGTGATACGATGACACTGAAAAAATATGTTTCCATTGGTTTGGGATATATGATTGAGCAACAGCTCATCAAAGAACTGCCTCAAGACGAACACGGTCAATGGAAATTGGCCCTGATTAAGGACGTTTAATTTTAGAAGTGTTCTCTTCTACATGTAAAAACGGTAGGGTAAACATGGAGATGGGACGTATATCGTAGTCGTCAAGTTTTGGTGTCAGTGTACCTCCGACAGAGAGTACGAACTGCTTAATAATACCATAGTCAACAGCATGATTTTCAATGCCCTCATACACCAATGTAAACTGCAACTGAATACTCTCATCAGAGTGCGATACACTGTCAATGGAGATAGTTGTAATGTTTGTGTAGGAGAGCCTGAGAAAAATATGTTCTAGCGTCTCCACACTGCCAATAAGCCTGTGCGGAACATTTGAAGAGCATTCAAATGTTAGTCGATAGCGCTTTGCTATATCTTCAGTAATATAACGTAGTGGAAATTCTTTGTTTTTAATATAGACCTCTCCATGCATAAAAGAGTCAATGGTGGCCAGATCGTTCATGCAGGTCTGAATTTGTTGTATGGGCTTTAGCGCCAAAAGTGCTGCATGCTCGTTAATTGCCTGAGTGAGAGCCGTTCTAACATAGTGCGCCAAATCGATGGTTTGGATGGGAATATGCTTGGCCGTGTTGTCATGCTCTACAACGTTATGAGTATTTAAGAGGGCTTGTTTATAATGAATTTGCCCCTTTAAACGGTGGTTTTTTACGACAAGTACGACCACGGCAAGAATGAGGATGCTAAGGAGCAGGTAGCTAAAATATAAGATGGGTTGAATACTTTTGGGCTGCGTGGCAATAGAGTTTGTTTCTACGTTTTTCACTGCAGTATGGTGTGGTGTTGTCGTGTGTATTATCTCTTCAATACTTAAGGGCTCGAGAAATTCCTGTTCCAATACTATGGGAGATTCTCTCTTTTTTTGAGCAGTACTCTGTGTTGGTTGCGTGGTGCTTTTGGTAGCATTACCCAGTACAGGCTGGGAGAGCACAAGATGATTGACGGCATTGGGGTAACTGCTGATATATGCCGAAGGATAGTTCGATTGTAGTTGCTGTAATATTTTTTCTGCGGCATGTCGTGTGGCAAAGGGTTTTAGTGCTAGAAAATAGTATTGTTGCGACTGAAAGACACCTGCTTCAAGAGATGAGGTAGTGTTATTGCGCTCGTGAAACAGTGTATGATGTGATACAACAAATTTTTTGAGGCTCTCTATTGCCGTCTGTTTGTTTGAGTAGGTAATTAAAACAATTTTGCTTTGCTCGGCATATAGGAAGAGACATAAAACAAAAAGAAGCGCAATAATTTTCATACCGATCCATTAAAATATAAATTTAAACAGAATTATACATAAAAAATTATAAATTGGAGGTCAAGATACCAATACCAATCATGGAGCGAAGCACAGTCTGGTTGCGCTTTTAAAAATTTTAGAATATGTTAACGTGGGAAAAATCTATTTTGAGGATACGAAAAGATAGAAAACCCCGGGACTTTAGACCCAGGGGATAAGTACGTTTATGCTACGACGGCAACTTCTACCGGAGTTGACTCCCAGACACCGTGTTTGGTACAGTATGCCTGTGCAACAAAAGTCATTTTTTTACCGCTTGGCAAGACATTAAAAGTGACGGTAGCATGACCTTTATGATCATCACCGCCAAGCATACCGGCAATAAAATCTGCTTTTGCCAGTAATGTTTCACCATTAAAGAGTTGTACGCCCTCGATGTAATGGTCGAAGTGATCAGGGTGCGTATATTCATTACCCATTTTTACCGTAACGGCAAACGGCTCACCCGCTTTTGCTTCACTTTCACAGTGAATAAACGGAGAGTGACGGTCAATGTAGTCTTTCTCTGACTCTCTCTCGACAG
>JALUJE010000242.1 GCA_027057185.1 Helicobacteraceae bacterium
TAATATAAACTGTTGCATTAATTATACTGATGGTTTCTTAATCAAAACGTAATATTTTCCAAAAGTTCCACACCATCGGGCGTCACAATTGCCACATCAATACTGAAAATGACATCAAGAGCATGTTTTTTCATGTATACATCGACTGTTTTTAAAATACGCCCAATTTTTTTCGGCGTTACGTTTTGTATCGCACGTTCGTAGTCTTGAGCGCTTTTCACCTCAATAAAATGCCACAGATGTTCTTTGCGGGCAATAATATCAATTTCACCAAAACGGCTGTAAACATTTCGATCTACAATGACAAAGCCCTGCTGTTGTAGCAATTGACATGCCAGCTCCTCTGCATCATTCCCTTTAGCACGGCTCAAAGATTAATAATCTCCACTTTAACCGATTTAAAAGCAGCGGTTAAAATCAACTCGTCGCGCTTATCGCCAAAGAGTGCATTGATTTTTGAAGCGGCATGATGGAAGGTGACAAAGAGTGTTTTAGGCTGTATTTTATTGGTAAACTTCACAGTGAGCGGTGCCGTCTGACCAAAAGCGCTTTTCAAGATGACTTTCTCACCCGTAACATCAGCAGCATCTCCGTCACACACCAGTAAAACATCTTCGCTGTAATGTTTGTTTAGTGCATCGCTCTGAAGTGTCTGTGCCGCATTGTTGTAATGCGCCAGTGTTCGCCCTGTTGTCAGGTGGTACCCTTCAAGAGCATTGTTACGTATCTCTTCAATCATACCGCGCTCTTGGTATTGATGGTAATGAAACTCCCCCAAACCATCCGGCGTACGAAAGTCCAACAGATGCAGTACCGGGGTGTCTTCGTTGTAGACCGGCCACTGCAAGCCCCGTTTTCGGTGACGTTCCAGACGTAAATAGGAAGCACCACTATAACGCTGGTGGGCAGTTTGGCGTACCTCATCCCACACTTCAGAGCTATCACGGTAGCTATAATTGCCGCCGAGTTTATTATTGAGCATCTGGATCACTTCCCAATCGTCGGGGAGATCACTCTCTACCAGCGGCTGTGAGAGATGCAGTCGACGCATGGCATTGACATAGACCCCGGTTTTCTCATATGCCGATTTAACACCAATAACAATATCGGCACGCCGGGCAATGTCAGTCATAAACAGTTCCTGAACAACAATGAGTTCAAGCTGATCTATGGCTGTGTTTATTTTGTTAATGTTAGGGTGAATGTGCATAATATCTTCTCCCATATTATGCAGTGATTTAATACTCCCGCCCAGCATAGCATCAATGAGTTCGGGCGTCATCAATCCAATTTCTTTGGGTTTTTGGTAATCAGGATCGTAATACGGCAGGCATCCCATATCACATGCCCCCTGAACATTGTTCTGCCCACGCAGCGGCATCAGCCCCACACCGGTTTTTCCGATATTGCCGGTCAACAGCGCCAAATGGGTGATTGCCATCACGGCAAACGAGCCATCAGTATGTTCTGTAATACCCAGACCCCAGAAGATCATGGAGTTTTTCACGGCATATTCTCGAGCAATATTGGGAATGAGCTTGGCAAGATGTTCATACCCTGCAACCCCTTCAAAGTATTTTGGATTGGCATAAGGATCTTGCATAATCTTCTGTTTATATGCCTCAAACCATTTGGTTCGTGTCGCAATAAAACTCTGATTGTAAAGTTCTTCATCAATAATGACGTATGCCATCATATTGAGTATGAGCAAGTTAGCCTCGTGTGGAATGATTGCTTTGTGTTTGGCATACTTCATCAACTTAATCTCCCGCACGTCAATAACCGCCAAATTGTTACTTTGACGCGCTACTTCGACAATACGATTGGCAACAATAGGATGTGCTTCGGTCGTATTAGAACCCATAACAATAATGAATTCAGTTTCATAAATGTCATTGTAAGGATTGGTGGCGGCTCCTTCACCAATGGTGGTACGCATTCCTTTTAAACTTGGAGAGTGACAGACTCGGGCACAGTTGTCGACATGTGGAGAATGTAAGGTATGTCGTGTGTATTTTTGAAACAGGTATGCACTTTCACAAGAGGTACGGGCACCACCAATAGAGCACAGACTGTATTGCCCGTACTGTTGTTTAATTTGGGTCATTTTCATGCTTGCTGCCGTAGTAGCAGCATCGAGATCACATTCGTACCATGTTTCATCATACTCGTGCAGTGCATCTGAAACAGCTGCTTTGATGTCAGGATTGAGTTCTAAAAAACGTTTGCGTATACGCGGTGTTCGGATACGTTCTTTTGAAGCGACAAAATCGTACCCGTACTTTCCTTTAATGCAAAGTTTCCCCTGCGATACATAGCCATCGGGCGATGCAAAGATTTTCTGAATCGTATTATCT
>JALUJE010000243.1 GCA_027057185.1 Helicobacteraceae bacterium
TACCGACGAAGAGCAAGATATCGCCATTCAGTATGGTATTAGATCTATTCCCACTCTTCTTTTCTTTAAAGATGGTGAACTTGTAGATCAGATGGTTGGAGCCGCTGGAAAACAGGTATTGGCGGATAAAATAGATTCGCTTTTATAATGGTCGGTGATTTTTATTTCGATAAGGTTTTTTGCGCTTGTTGAAAAAAAATCCAAAAAGAGGGAGTCCTTTCTCCCTCACTTATGTGTTTGCCTCATTCTTCGGCGCTTTGATGGTTGCAGGCGCGTTTGCCTACTATAACTATAAATTTTCCGAGTATAAATTTTTCGATTTTAGTGAACATGTTTTTTATACGAAAAGCGATATTTTTACTCCAAAATCACAAAAGTACACGGTGCTTGTTTATAGCTCAAATATGCAAAACGGTAAAGAAATTTCTCAAAAACTTATAAAAGATAATCCCATTTTAGCAATTGATCTTTATCAAAAGAGATTTAAAGCAGAAGATAGTATGATTGCGATTACCAGCGGTATGAATACTCTTTTAAAATTTATACAACGCTTTAATATTTATGAAATCCCTTGCGCTTTTGAGATTAAGAGATTTAAAAAACAAAGATACAAACAAAATAGTCCGATAGAGGTTATTGAATAATGAATAAATATAACTTAGGAGAAAAAGATGCTTGATTTAGCGATTATCGGCGGAGGCCCCGCAGGATTAACAGCCGGCTTATATGCTACTAGGGGCGGCTTGAAAAATGTAACTATGTTTGAAAAAGGCATGCCCGGCGGACAGATTACGCAAAGTTCCGAAATTGAAAACTATCCGGGTGTGACGGGTGAGATTACCGGAATGGATCTCATGATGCCATGGCCCCAACAGTGTCAAAAGTTTGGCTTGAAACACGAGATGATTGAAGTAACACAGGTCAGTCGTAACAGTGCCGGGAACTTTATTGTCTCCTTGGGAGATGGTACGACACAAGAAGCGCTGAGTGTGATTGTCTGTACCGGTTCTACACCGAGGCGTGCCGGTTTTACCGGAGAAGATACCTTTTTTGGACGCGGGGTGAGTACCTGTGCAACCTGTGACGGATTTTTCTACAAAGGGAAAGAGGTGGTTGTCATCGGCGGCGGTGATACTGCACTTGAAGAGGCACTGCATCTGGCAAAAATCTGTTCCAAAGTCTATCTGGTACACCGACGTGATACGTTTCGTGCTGCACCCAATACCGTCAAACGTGTAGAAAATACGAAGAACATTGAATTGGTACTCAATGCGTCACCGAAAGAAGTGTATGGTGATGAGATGGGTGTTACGGGAATCACCGTGGTGTTGGGTGAGGGTTCGGTACGAGACATTGAAGTACCCGGAGTTTTTACATTCGTCGGTAATGATGTTAATAACGGGGTACTTCAACAAGATGACGGAACCTTTTTGTGTGAGATGAGCGAGCGCGGCGAAGTCATGGTGACTTTGAGTATGGCAACATCGACACCAGGGCTTTACGCGGCGGGCGATATGCGTATTGAGGCACCCAAGCAAGTAGTCTCTGCTGCCGGTGATGGTGCTGTAGCGGCACTTCAGGTTATCGCTTATGTTGATGAAAAACTACATTCGTAAATAAAAGGAAATACATGTTAAAAGTAGGTCTGTTTGGTGCAACGGGAAGGGTCGGACGACTTCTGATTGACGACATTAAAGTGGAAGAAGAGATGGCATTGACGTGTGTCTATATCTATGACCGGCTGGATTTCTCTTTGGATCCTTCTGTATTGGCAACCAATGATATGCCAACGTTTGTCAAGGACTCAGAACTCATTATTGACTTTTCAACGCCTGAAGCGACGCAGCATCTTCTTGAAGCAGCACTGAAAAATCCTACTCCTTTGGTGATTGGTACAACCGGGTTTAATGTACATCAAATGAATTTGCTCAAAGAGTCGAGTGAGAAGATGCCGATTTTGTATGCGACCAATATGTCACTTGGCGTGGCACTGCTCAATAAACTGGTATATATGGCATCGGCAACACTCAAAGGCTTTGATATTGAAATTGTCGAGCAGCACCACCGACATAAAAAAGATGCACCCAGCGGAACGGCATTGACCTTAGCAGAATCAGCGGCATCGGCACGTCATTTAAATTTGGATGATGTTCGGGTCAGTGGGCGTAACGGCATTATTGGTGAGCGAAGTCGTGATGAAATTGCCGTCATGGCACTACGCGGTGGTGATATTGTCGGACGGCACACCGTAGGTTTTTACAATGACGGTGAATTTATTGAGCTCAACCACACGGCAACAAGCCGTAACACGTTCTCTAAAGGGGCAATTCGCGCTGCAAAATGGTTACAATCTCAAAGTAATGGACTTTATGCAATCAGTGATTGTTTAGAGTTGAAATAAGGAGTGGGAGTGGAGCGTTCACTTAACGAAAAATGTGCTGTCGTTGGAGTCTTCGACCACGAAGAGGCATCCAAGCTTGCCTACTTTTGTCTGCATGCCTTGCAGCATCGTGGGCAGGAGGCCGCAGGAATTAGTAGTGGTGATGGCAAACAGCTCTATACCATCAAAGACCGGGGTCTAGTGACTCGAGTGTTTAACGAACAAAAACTGGCAACGCTACAAGGGCGTGCTGCAATAGGGCATACCCGTTATTCGACTGCCGGCGATGACTCCATATTGGATGCGCAGCCGGTGTTTGCCCGTTATGATTTGGGAGAAATGTCCATTGTGCATAACGGTAACCTGACCAATGCCCAAGAGGTTCGTGATGCACTGATTGCCAAAGGAGCGATTTTTCAGACCTTTATGGATACGGAAAATTTGATTCATCTTATTGCCAAGAGTGATGAAGAGAAACTACTCGATCGTATTGTTGATGCGGTCAAGAAGATTGAAGGTGCTTACTCTTTAGTCTTCTTAAGTCGGAGTAAAATGTTTGCTATGCGTGATCCGTACGGATTTAGACCCTTAAGTCTTGGTCGTGTGGGTGATGGTTATGTAGTGGCATCGGAGACGTGTGCTTTTGATCTTATTGGTGCGGAATTTGTTCGTGATATTGAACCGGGTGAATTGCTGGTATTTGAGAAAGAGAAAGCACCGCAGTCCATTAGAGTGTTTGATCCGACACCAAAACACTGTATTTTCGAGTATGTTTATTTTGCACGGCCGGATTCTGATGTTTTTGGAAAAAATGTTTATTTGATGCGTAAAAATATGGGCGTGGCACTTGCCCGTGAAAAACCGGTTGAAGCCGACTTGATTGTACCGGTTCCCGATGGCGGTGTTCCCGCAGCGATTGGGTATTCTCAAGAGAGCGGTATTCCGTTTGAGATGGCGATTATGCGCAATCATTATATTGGACGTACATTTATAGAGCCGACGCAGGAGATGCGAGATCTCAAAGTAAAGATGAAACTCTCTCCTATTATCTCCATGATTAAGGGCAAGCGGGTGGTAGTGATTGATGACTCTATTGTGCGTGGAACAACCAGCCGTCGAATTATTCGCATGTTAAAAGATGCGGGTGCCGCCGAGGTACATATGCGTATTTCCAGTCCACCGACAACAGATCCGTGTTACTATGGTGTAGATACTCCTGATAAAGATAAGCTGATTGCCGCAAATATGAGCAGTGACGAGATCTGTAAATATATTGAAGCTGATTCGTTGGCATATTTGAGTAACACGGCACTGCTTCAGAGTGTTGGTGCCACGGAATCCAATTACTGTACAGCCTGTTTTACGGGTGAATATATTGTATAGAAGTCTCTGTTGAAGCTCCGGCAAGTTTATACCTACGGAAATTACCTAAAAGAGAAATTTGGTACCAAGGTGTACAAAGTACCGATTTCTATCTCAGGCTTTACCTGTCCCAATATTGACGGAAGTGTCGCTGTAGGTGGGTGTACCTTTTGTGAGAATGACTCCTTTAGCCCCAGTTTGGACAAGGTGAAGCCTCTGAAGGGATTTCACCTGAATCTGGACTCTACTGAGAACCCCTTTCTGGAAAAACAGCTGCAACAGTTGGCGGTGCAGTTTGAGTCCATGAGTGCCCGCTTACGTCGTGATTATGGGGCGGAAAAGTTTTTGGTCTATTTTCAGTCCTTTACCAACACATACGCACCATTGTCAACGCTTCAGGCGCTGTACGACAGGGCACTGGCATTTGACGATGTTGTCGGTTTGAGTATTGGAACGCGAAGTGACAGTGTGACAGACGAGACGCTTGCCTACCTAGCAGCACTTTCGGAAGATAAAGAGATATGGATTGAATTTGGGATACAGTCAATTTATGATGAGACGCTTGAGCGTATTAACCGGGGTCACAGTGCAAAAAATGTGGAAACGTGGATTAAAAAATCAAAATCGTACGGACTCAATGTGTGCGGGCATCTGATTTTCGGGCTCCCCAATGAGAGTCAGTCCATGATGTTGGACTCTTCTGAAGCGGCATATGCATGGGGGATTGATTCGGTAAAATATCATCCGCTGTATGTTGTAACACGTACAGCACTTGCCAATGAATATGCTCGCGGGGAGTTTTGCCCCATTAGTGAGGCAGATTATATTGAGGTGCTTGTGGCCTCACTTAAGATGAAACCCGATCATGTCAGTGTGCAGCGCATGACGGCAGGCATTTCCGATGATTCTTTGATTGCCCCGTCATGGTGCCGCGACAAAAATATGCAGTTAAAGCATATTAATGATCGATTGAAAACAGAAGGGCTAAAATACTGAGGCTCTAATGCGCAAAGACACGGGTAAAGTCTGCAGTTGAGCGGAAATATCCGGGATAGGGCAGGGTAACTTTGAAGCTTTTGGCTTTTCCGGCTTCAAGATTTTTGGCAATAACGAAGGTCATGAGCAAAGGTTGCGGTTTGTTTTTTTTCTTTTGGGTTGCTGTTGCAAAAAACTCTCCAAATCCACTGGGATTATAAAAGTTTCCTCCCTTGACGTTACCGGTAACATGTCCTTTGTTGACAAGTTTGATTTCAAGTTCGACTTTACCGATGGTGTAGTTACCGACGTTTCGTACGATACCGCTGTATTGAATCTGCTCTAGCGAAAGAATGCGTTTATTTTTAAGTGACGAAATTTTGACTTTTTTAGTGTATTTGTCTAGTGCCATCATTAAAAACGCTCCAACAAGAAGCAGTGAGATGAATGCAGAAAAAATCATGGAAACACGAAGCTTTTTATTGGTGTTTTGCATGGCAATGATGACGACAAGAAAAAAGAGCAAGGTCACAATAGCGGCAACAAGATAGTGCCAAATGGTAAAATAGGTCATCATCTACACTGTGCTCCAATCGAAAGATTGTACTCCTTGGTATAGGTAAAAGGTTCGACAATCATTTTAAATTTGTAACGCTCGCCCGAGGAGAGGTTGACATCTTTTAGTATCGACATTTTTTTAAATGGATTGAGGGGATATAGCATATCAAGGTAGGGATTTCCCGATACTTTAAATATTTTGGCGGTAATGGTACAGTTGTCAAGATGCCGTTTGGAAGCATTGTAGACCTCACCTTTGATAACGAGTGCCTGTGAAAACTCCAGAGCTTTGAGTGTCGTAATGTGTGTTGTTGTTTTATAGAGGAACTGATGCAGCTGTAGGTAACCCAGCGTAGGGCCGGCAATGAGGAGGGTCAAAGCAAGCAGTATAAGGGCAATGGAGAGTCCGGATTTTTTTCGTACGACAATTGCCAGAATCAGCAGAAGCATTACCAACAAAATGAGTGCTCCAAAAAGAGCATAATCGTAGAGGTTGAGTTGGCGAATAAAAGTGCTTATCGTCTCTTTCATTGTTGACGTGAGTGTTTCTCTTCAATACCGCTTACACCGCTGCGTCGTGCCAGCTCCTGTTCGACGCGGTCGGGTGAGATGTTTTTAGCACCCAGTGCCACAAGGACATGATAGGTTAAGTCGGCACATTCGTAAATGATCTCATGCTCGTCATTGTCTTTGCAGGCAAAGGCAAACTCACCGGCTTCTTCTACCACTTTTTTGAGAATGGCATTGTCTCCTTGATGCAACAGTTTTGCTGTCCATGATGAGGCGGGATCAGCATGTTTACGTTCTTGTATGGTATGGTAAAGGGTGTCAATAACGCCATACATTTCTGATGTATCTAGCGCAACATTGTCTCGGTGTTTACCGCTTTGAAGTTCGGTAAAAAAACAAGAGGCTCGTCCAGTGTGGCAGGCGACACCTTCTTGTTTAACCTGAATCAGCAGGGTGTCCTGATCACAATCGAGTGCAAACGATTGAATCGCCTGAGTGTGACCGCTACGCTCCCCTTTTTTCCAGATACGCTGTTTTGATCGCGAGAAGTAGTGGGCAATGCCGGTTTCCAAAGAATATTGCAGGGCCTCACGATTCATGTACGCCATCATGAGGACATCACGGCTCTTTACATCTTGTACTATGACAGGAAGAAGTTCCGACTTCTCCCAATCCACGCGATCTAATGCTTCTTGAACCATAGTGCTCTCGTCCGCTTATTGTGCCGAGACACGTTTTTGAGCATCTTTGGTGTCTACCCAGATATTTGGAGTTGAACCGCCTGGAGTTAGGAAAATTTTAGCATCTTTGTTGACTCTGAGTGCCTCGTTGAACTGTCCTTGCACTTTAATGTGTTCAAGCTCCAAAAGCTGTGTGGTCAATGATTGACTAATGACTTTATTGGCAGTTGCCGTTGCCTCTGCTTCGATTTTAATTGCGGTTGCCTTACCCTCTGCTGCAATCTTGACGGCTTCGGATCTACCCTGAGCTTCTGCTGCACGTTTCAAGGCTTCTTGTTTGGCACGTTGTACCTCCTGCTCGGCACGTTGCACTTCTTGTTTGGCAACTTGAACACGTTCAATCTGCTCTTTGACTTTTGCCGGCAAGACAATTTCACGGAGTTGTACCGATTGTAAATCTGCCGGAGAGTTTTTCAGTCCGGTGACACTTTTTGAGATGCCTTGTTCAATTTCACTGGCAATGGCATTACGCTTGGTCGGAAGTGATTCGGCATCGTAACGTCCTACGACATTACGAACCACGTCACGTACCACCGGATTAATAATTTTTTCTTCCCACGAGAAGCCCCAGTTAGAGATAGTCTGTGCCGCATACTGGGCATTGAGGCGATACTGAACGGTTAGCTCAATCGCAACGGGCAGACCGCGTTTGTCCAATACGGTAACGGCAGGCTTGACTTTAATGCCTTCACCCGAAACACTGCTACGGTCAATTTTATCGGCGTAGTTGATAATACGGACTTTTGTATCGACTATATAAACCTTTTGGATAATAGGGATAATAAAGTGTAGTCCCGGAAGTAGAGCCTGTTGCTCGTATTTACCGTTGGTCGAGAGAATACCGCGTTCTCCTTCGTTAATAATTTCAAAAGGCTTTGCCAGTACCAAGAAGAGAATGATTGCACCGATAAAGTAGACAATACCGGCCTTGCCGCCGCCAAAGTTGAGATCAAATTTTGGCGGACGGGGTGCTTTGGGTTTGAACCCTCCACCGTTGCCACCGTTACCGCTGCCGCCTGAACCGCCGCCAGACTCCTTTTTCTTTTTGTTGAAGTAATCATTCATATCTGTTGCCATGTTATGTTCCTGTTATGTAAGTTAAGTAGTGTTCGTAATTAGGGTCTCTTCCAAAGACAATATCAAAATACGCACTCTGAATATTTCTGGTTATAAGACCGCGACTGCCGTTTCCAATTTCCCGTGCATCAATCAGACGAATCGGGGTAAT
>JALUJE010000244.1 GCA_027057185.1 Helicobacteraceae bacterium
TTGTGACACTATACAATAAACCATTTAAAAAATTTCAATTTACTTTAAAGTCATCTTTAGCTATATCGAATTTTACACAAACAAGATAAAAGAAAGCTTTGTAAGTGTATAATTTTGTAACACTACAAAAAAACAGGAGTATATTTGTCTGATTTGACACTTGTTTTACTTGCAGCAGGTACTTCCAGTCGCTTCAAGCTTCCTGTAAAAAAACAGTGGCTGCGCATTGGTCATGACCCGTTATGGTACTTTGTTACCAAACGACTCGTTGCGACAGAGCTTTTTTCAGAAATAATCATCACTTCACATGCAGAAGAGGTGGCATTTATGAAACACTATACCCAATGTAAGATTATTGCCGGTGGTGCTTCTCGACAAGAATCGCTCAGTAATGCCCTTTTGCACGTCAACACACCTTACGTCATGGTAAGCGATATTGCACGCGCATGTATTAACATCGATTTGCTCCAACGTATTATTGATAAAAAGCATGAAGCAGACTGTATTGTGCCTTTTTTACCTGTAAGCGATACGGTGGTATTTGACAATGAAACTATCGATCGTGACGCAGTCATGCGCGTACAAACCCCACAACTCTCTGTAACTTCGGCACTCAAAAAGGCCTTTGAACAAGAGAGCATTTTTACCGATGAAAGTAGTGCTATTGTCGCCAATGGCGGTACAAGATTTTTTGTTGAGGGTGACGACCGTGCCCATAAAATCACCTATTTGCATGACCTGCTGCATCTTCCCTGCATCACACCACCTTCCGCACAAACACTTGTCGGGAATGGCTTTGATGTCCATGCTTTTGAAACGGGAAAACCCATGGTACTGTGCGGTATTGCTATTGAGTCCAATCTCGGTTTTCAAGCCCACAGTGACGGAGATGTTGCTATTCATGCACTCATTGATGCCCTTTTGGGTGCGGCAGGAATGGGAGATATCGGCATGCTGTTTCCCGACAGCGACGCCAGCTATGCCAACATAGACTCTACCCTACTGCTTCACGATGTTGTTACCAAACTGCACAACTTCGGTTTTATGATTAACAATATTGATCTCACTATTGCGGCAGAATATCCCCGCCTGGCGCCATACAAAACATTAATGCGACAGCGTATTTCCGACATATTACATGTAGATCTCTCACGCACCAATATTAAAGCAACGACTACCGAAAAACTTGGATTTATCGGGAGAAAAGAGGGCATTGCCGTGCTGGCAAGTGCCACCCTAACCTACTACGACTGGACAAAAGAAACATGAAGATTTTAATTATAGAAAATGAGATATATCTGGCACAAAGCATTGCCTCAAAACTAGGAGAGCTTGGGCATACCTGTGATATGAGCAGTTCACTCAAAGGAGTAAGTCATGATGTACCCTATGATGTCCTCTTGCTCTCTACGAGCATTAGCGGTCAAGACTTTTACCCTATCATTGAAACCTATAAACATGCCGTTGTTATTTTAATGGTTTCTTACATCAGCAACGATACAGTCTCAAAGCCTCTTAATGCCGGAGCAAAAGACTATATTCAAAAACCTTTTATGATCGAAGAACTCATTCGTAAAATTGATCACTATCAGGAGTTTGAACGGCTCAAACGTCAAAACAAAACGTATGAGACCTATCTCGACCATGCCTTTAACTCTGTCGATATTGAGCACTGTCTTGATGATGTAACCATTCCACTGTTTATCTCATGCAGTTTTCAAAAATATGCCGATGCCTTTGCCTTTAAATATGCTGCCAAACAGGGTAAAACACTTCACTTTATTTCGCTCTCATCAGACAGTGCACAACAAGAGATTAATGCCCTACCCCGCAATACCGTCGTCTATATTAATGATTTTCAATTATTGCGAAAACATGATTACGAGACATTTTTAAAAAGTATTGAAAAACGTGAAGTAATTGTCTCGAGTACCGAAAGCATTGATCTTGAAGGCTACTTTATTATTGAGGTAAAAAATGATAATAAAGTCTTCGAACAAGGTGATATTTTGCCAATAGAGGATTATGTTAAATATATTATGTTAAATTACCAATACAAATTCCCAGATACGGAATTGTCAAAAAAATTGGGAATTTCCCGAAAAAGTTTATGGGAAAAAAGAAAAAAATATGGCATCATCAAGAAAAAATAAAACCCTGTATATTGATAATGAGGCGCTCTCTGCACTCAGTATGCTCAAAGACGGTTTACTAGCGCCCGCTACTCGGCTTGCCAATAAAAAAAAGTATGATAACATCATAAAAAAAAAAAAAAAAATACTTCACTTCCCTCGACCAATATTACGGAAGTAGTGAGTCAATATTCTCCTAATG
>JALUJE010000245.1 GCA_027057185.1 Helicobacteraceae bacterium
CTTTAAATGAGCCAAATACCAGATACGTTTTTTTGGCATCTACGGCACGAAAATCCTTATAGGCAATATGAAGCTTCCGAAGGGTCGCCTCCAAAGAGGAGTGTGCTACCATCCGTTCATCATCTACTGCCAAAATTTCTACATGTGCAATGATGGGCTTTAAAATGCGTAAAACCGCCTCATAATCTTTATCGGCATAGCTATTGTAGACTAAAATCACCCGATTCCCCTCAAAAGCCTTCTTGAGAGCTTCTGCTGCAAGTGGATTGTGCCCGACATCAATAGTAATATTCTGAGCGTACGAGTAAAAGCGTCCGAAAGGACGACGCATATCTAACGTCGTAATCTCACACGATACTTTCAACACTTTGGTAGCGGCGAAAGCCAGGGCGAGATTTTCTTGCAGATACCGAGGTAGCGTTGCTGCCGAAGATACTTTGATCAATGCATTTTGCTCTGAAGCGCTCACGAGCTCTTCAATGGTATAGAGCCGGCAGTCACGCTCTTTGGCAATCAATCTACATGTAAATTCGACCTCATCATACCGCTGCTTTCCTATAATAGCACGATGCGTCATACTTTGACACTTTGTAGTGGAAATACTCTGTAAATCTTCGCCAAGAAAATCCTGATGATCATACCCAATCGGTGTAAAGAGACTCAATACTTTGGGAAAGACATTGGTGGCATCATGCTCACCGCCAAGACCCGCTTCAAGTACCACATACTCACACTCTTGAAAACATAACATTGCCAACAGCGTGGTATACTCAAAATAACTCAATGCATCGGCATCTCCTAAATTCAACCAGAGAAGAAGCTGTTGATGTGCCGCCTCGAGCCTATCATCGTCACTGTTCTCACCGTCAATCCAAATACGTTCATGAAATGTGACAATATGCGGTGAACTATAATGTCCGACACGATGACCGGCATGATGCAACATATTTGCCAAGAAGCGTCCGGTGGTGCCTTTACCATTAGTTCCCACTACATGAACAATTTTGGGTATGGTAAAATGTTGGGCAATACGTTGAAACGTACGGGGCATACGCGTATAGTCAATCTCACGGTAATACAGTGGCTTTTGCGCTAGAAACCGTGTCAGTGTCATCTACTTGACAAGCACCGGTTCAATTCGGTTTCTACCACCGTTTTTAGCATCATACAGTCGTTCATCAGCGGAATGCATGGTCGCCTTGATTGATTGCAATGATTTTCGTTCAGCCACACCCCCACTTACTGTCACCTTGATACGTACACCACGATACATCAGTTTCGTATTTTCAACCTGGCGACGTACTTTGTTGGCAAACACCACCGCACCTTCAATATCGGTATCGCCTAAGATGGCAATAAACTCTTCCCCACCATAGCGCCCTACCACATCAACATTACGACACATCTTCTTTAAGATATTGGCAAAGGCAACCAATACCGCATCTCCGGCATCATGCCCGTGAGTATCGTTGACCATCTTAAAGTGATCCAGGTCAAACATCACAATGGAGTAGTTACGACCATAACGCTTAAACTCTCCCTCTTTAATTTTTAGCTGTTCATCAATAGCACGTTTATTAAAAAGCTTGGTTAAAAAGTCTTCTCGTGATGCCTTAAGTGCCGCAGCAAGTTGCGTCTCAAGATTCATCACCTTCGAACTCAATTCAACTACTCTTTCATTGTGCGACTTAAGATCTTTACTTAGCAGTTCCGTTTTCTCTTCCAGAGTCATGGCAATTTTCAACAATTTGGTGTGTGCCGATTTAAAATCGGCGTTTTTACTTTCATCGAAATGTTCAAGGTCATGTTTAATTTCAGCAATTTCAATAGAGGAGCTGTCACTCTTCTCAATAAGATCAATGAGTTGCAGCGAAAGCTTGTCGAGGACGCTGTCTAAAGCAACAACCATATCTTTCACGCTAAGCTTGTCTAAAGCAATGCGCAGCTTAATCGCCTCTTTAATCTCGTCATACATCCCCTCGGATGTTAAAAGGGCCGAATTCGTACGAAGCGTATCGGAAATATCGGCCAGTTCATCATTGACTCCGGGCGCAATAGAGGGCACCAACGAAGCAATCAACAAGGATGCGACGCGATCCATGCTGCTTACTTCAATACTACTGTCCACCTTCTTTCCCAGTGATGTTACCGTCTTTTCAAGATCATCGACATAAAGTGTTCCATATTCTGAGAGCCTCTTTAAAAAATCGGCATCATACAACGTTAAAAAGTCCATCCATTTTTTAGCGAGGTTTTCCAGCTCTTTGGGGTTATTCTGTGCCTGTAGGGCAATAAGCGTTTTTTGAGAAAGCGTGGTTGCCTTGGCATTATGCAACACTTCTACAGATTGTAAAACCCGTTTCAACAGATTCTGGCTAGCATCTAGCAATTCAGAACATTCAGTCGGGTTTGAACGGTTGATTTTCGAAATCAAAAAACGTACCAACTCCTGTGTCGTTTTTACCCGATACTGCTTAATCTCTTTTTGATACGCCTTGTCTAACGTACCGGTATAGCGATCGACCTGATTACAGTCATCAATCAACATACCCGCCGCTTTGGCCTCCTTACAAAATGCCTCGGCGTAAAACTCCGGTGTTAGGAGTTTGCCTTCATTCTGAAGTCTCTCAATGGCTTTTTTAATAATATCATGGACACTCATGGCTTCTCTCTTGCTAATGGTTCAGAAGATATCTGCGCTAAAAAACTGTCAATGGCTTTTTGCGCACCGTTTTTAATGGCCTCAAACCGTAGTTTCTCCGAAATAATGGCATTGGCACGAATACCAAAATCATAACTCCCTCGAGAGAGATACGTTTTGGAAAAGTTTCCCGTTGTTCGCAATATCTGCATAAAGACATCGGTCTGGTATGCGGTGACATATCCGTTAATATCGTACTTTAGCGGTTTAAATTTAATATCACTGATGGTAATAGCCAAATGGGTGCTGGCATGGTGTTTGTCACGCAGTTGACTTTTAAACCGTGAAATCACGGCACGATCAACCGCATCTTTAATAATCACAGAATTTTCGGGGTCATGCAACGAGACATACACTTCCGTACTGATGCTCTCACCCACGACACCTTTAACATAGTGTGATGTCGCTTTATAGCCGCAACCCGCAAGAAAATATAGTATTACTGCACCCACAACCCATCGCATCATGATCCTTTTACGACAATATTGACCAGTTTGTTGGGTACGACAATCTCTTTGACAATCACTTTACCCTCAATCCACTTTTCCAGTGCCGTTTTTGCCTTGTTCACAATGGCCGCTTGCGTCTCATTGACGCCAACTTCCATCTCTGAACGGCGTTTTCCGTTGACTGAAAGTCCCAACGTAATGGTATCTACTTCAAAAACCTCATCAATCACCGTATTGGGTTTGAAGTTACAACGCTCAAAAAGCTGCTCGCTCAACTCCCAGCAAATATGCGGTACAATCGGTTCCAAAATAGCAAGCAGTATCCAGTATCCTTCCGTCCAGACATCGCTATTTTCTTGTTCGTTAAGGGCATTCATTGCTTCCATAACCCCGGCGATCATGGTATTGAATGTATAGCGTTGTGTATAGACTTCCTCGGCACGTACCAAGGCCTCGTACACTTTTTTTCGGGCAAATTTCTGCTCTTTGGAAAGTGTAGCATGTTCGATCTTTGGCAATGTCGTGGTGGCATATACATGACTGCTGCGATCATAGAGCCGTTTCAAAAAGCGGTATGCCCCTTCCACGGCATTATCATTCCATTCCAACTCCTGTGTCGGCGGGGCGGCAAAGAGAATAAAAAGTCGTGCCGTATCGGCACCGTATTGTGAAACCAGAGCATCCGGATCTACTGTATTGCCCTTGGATTTACTCATCTTCGCACCGTCTTTAAGCACCATACCCTGCGTTAACAGTTTTTCAAACGGCTCGTCAAAATCTAGATAGCCCAGATCACGAAATACTTTGGTAAAAAAGCGGGCATACAGCAGATGCAAGATGGCATGTTCTATGCCTCCAATGTAGTGGTCAACTCCCATCCAGTAGGCAAGCTGCTCTTTAGAAAATGGCTCACGTTCCCAATTGCACGCTGAAGCACAGTAACGCAAAAAATACCAACTTGATTCAACAAAAGTATCCATCGTGTCACACTCACGCGTAGCATCACCACCACACTGAGGACACCGACATAGTTTCCACGTCGGATGATTCTCCAGTGGATTACCCTCACCCGTAATATCAACATCATCAGGCAGTGCAATCGGTAAATTCTCTTTCTTTTCCATAACCAGACCACAGGTGTCACAATGCACAAACGGAATGGGTGCTCCCCAATATCGCTGACGGGAAATACCCCAATCTTTTAACTTGTAGTTAGTCACTCGCTTGCCCAGCTGTTCTGCTTCAAAATACGCCATAATGGCAGACTGGGCTTCTATGGAATCGTATCCGTCAAACCGTTCCGAGTTGTAAAGTTCTCCGCTTTCGGTATAAGCGCCGGCTTCTACTGAAGCGTTGTGTCGTGGTTTAATGACCGGTTTTACATGTAAATCATACTGTGTCGCAAAATCATAGTCACGTTGATCATGTGCTGGCACTGCCATCACCGCGCCACTACCATAATCCATTAAAACAAAATTGGCAACCCAAACGGGAATCGTCTCTTGGGTCAGAGGATGAGTGACATGCAAATTGAGCGGCACACCGCTTTTACTTTTTTGGCGTTCAACCGAAGAGCTGTTTTTCATTGCAGTAATCGCCGCTATCGTAGCATCATCGAGCAGCCCGTTCTCAATCATGTAGGTAACAATATCATGCTCGGGCGCAAGTGCAGTATAGGTAACCCCGTAAATAGTATCAGGTCGGGTGGTAAAAACTTCAAAGCCCTTGCTGTTATGATTCAACAGCTCTTGGCTCTGCGCATCAAACAAGAGCGTAAATGCCAATCCTTCGGATTTTCCAATCCAGTTCTCCTGCATGGTCAACACCTGTTTGGGCCAGCCCGATTTAAGCTGTTTTAAATCGTCCAAGAGCGCATCAGCATATTGTGTAATCTTAAAATAATATTGATACATCTCTTTTTTGATAATAGGTGTATCACACCGCCAGCAGCACCCTTCAACCACTTGTTCGTTGGCCAAAACAGTCTGGTCATGCGGACACCAGTTCAGCAGCCCTTTTTTACGATAGAGCAATCCTTGATCAAACATATCAATTATGAAACCCTGCTCAAATTTGGTATAGAGTTCATCTGAAGTGGCAAACTCACGCTCTTTAGAAAAGGAGAGTCCCAGCGTAGCCAGTTCATGACACATGTATGCAATATTGTCATAAGTCCACTGCTTGGGGTGGGCACCATGTTTGATAGCCGCATTTTCCGCCGGCATACCGAAACTGTCCCATCCGATAGGGTGTAGTACATTATACCCTTGTTGACGATAATACCGTGCAAAGGCATCACCAATACTGTAGTTACGTACATGCCCCATATGCAGCCGTCCACTGGGAAAAGGAAACATGCTTAAAATATATTTTTTCTTTTGTGTTACATCTTCTGAAGGCTCGAAACTTCGATGTTCACTCCAGAACTGCTGCCATTTTTTCTCAATCTCTGAAGGATTGTACTGCAATGTTGCTCCTAATACTCATCTCGATTTTTTGAACTCTCAATATAAACCAGTCCCATGGAAAAGACATTGGCAATTAATGCACCGATGGCCAAGGCAATTGCCCACTCAAGATTCCCCATAACTTCCAAATAGATAAAGGCGGGAATTAGGTGCAAATCCGCCACCAACGAGCTTGCCAGAAGCTCGGCTGAGAGTAGGTTGCGCACACCAATTTTTAAAAATGTCGATATGAGGTTCAAACTTGCCGCTGCAAAGAGCGAAATGGCACTGTGTTCATACAAAAACCCCGCTGTTGACGTCAAACTCATTAAAGAGAAAAACACATAAATGACCTTACCCCAATCCATAACTACCTCCTAAAATTCGGTACTATACCGTTCCTTGTTCATACTGTGCACGCATCTTCTCTTTCTCGGCAGCAAGCTTGGCTTTTTCTGCCAAACGTTTGCGATAGCGCTTAATGTCAAACCTAAAAAACATCAATATCGGAGAGGCAACAAAAATGGAACTATAGGTTCCTACAACGACACCGACAAGCATGGTAAAGGCAAAGGCGTGAATAATCTCTCCCCCAAACAGAAATAGTGTCAAAACCACAAAAAAAGTCGTTAATGAGGTCAATGTCGTCCGAGAGAGTGTTTTGGTGACCGACTCGTTAATAACCTCACCTAAATCCGTACTTTTAGAATCGGTAATTCCCTCACGAATACGGTCAAATACAATAATTGTATCATTGAGTGAATACCCCAGTATGGTCAATAGGGCTGCTAAAACATCAAGGTTGACATCAATACTAAAAAGTGAAATCATACCCAGTGCAATCGAGACATCATGTACCAAAGCAATAACCGATGCTACGGCAAAACGCCATTCAAAACGAAAAGCCACATAAAGTAAAATCCCTGCAATCGCCAAGAGCATGGACATAATCCCCTTCTCTTTGAGCTCGCTACCAACTTTAGGTCCTACCATATCGACCCGACGTATTTCAAAGTCTCCAGTACCCTGCAACACCTCTTTTGCCTGATCCCCAATGTCATTTGAGACACTCTTCGATGAGGTTTTCAAACGAATGATAACCTCATCAGGTGAACCGAATTCCGTAATACTGGCATCATGAAACAACGCATTGGTCTTTAGTTGCGTACGCATCTTCTCAATGGGGGCATCTGTGACATATTTAACCTGCACAATAGTACCACCGGCAAAATCAACACCGTAATTCAGCCCTTTGGTTAATAACAGTGCATACGAGGCAACCACCAATGCAATCGAGAGAAACATCGCAAATTTTGATGCTCCCATAAAATTATAGGTTCGTGTATATTTGAAAAACTCCATTATGTACTCTCCTTAATACCAAACCAACGATTCGTATCTTTATCTTTAGTAATGCGCGATTCTAACATTTGATAGATTCCATGGGTTCCTAAAATAGCAGTTAACATGGATGCCAAAATACCGATACTGATGGTAATGGCAAATCCCTTGATAGCCCCCGTTCCATACGCATACAGCACTACTGCAGCAATAAGCGTAGTAATATTGGCATCTAAAATAGCTCGCATGGCATTGTCATATCCTTGCTCAATAGCTTTGTGAATCGACACACCCTGATAGAGCAACTCACGAATACGTTCGGAAATAATCACATTGGCATCGACCGCCATACCAACCGTCAATACAATTCCCGCCATACCCGGTAGTGTCAGTGTTGCCCCAAAAAGTGCCATTACGGCCAAGATAATAAAGAGGTTGGCAATAAGGGCTATATTGGCAATAACACCGGCACGCTTGTAATAGACAACCATAAATGCAATGACTAGCAAAAAACCGCCAATCAGTGCCATCATGCTTGCTTTAATGCTGTCGGCTCCCAGACTTGGGCCGACCGAGCGTTTTTCCATAACATAAATGGGTGCTAAAATGGCACCCGAGCGCAGAGCAATTGCTAGATCCTGTGCTTCAGCAACGCTGTAATTACCACTAATCTGTCCACTGCCGCCACCGATACGCTCATTAATATTCGGAGCAGAATAGACTTTACCGTCAAGTACGATGGCCAAACGTTTTCCAACACTTTTACCGGTAAAATCTCCAAAAATTTGCGCCCCTTCAGAG